>NZ_JBANBA010000057.1:0-57897 GCF_059803475.1 Bradyrhizobium sp. UFLA05-89
TGAAATGATCTAACAACCACTCATCCTTGACCAAGCCCATACAAGTATTCCAGAGACATCGAGTTCAGCACAACCGCCGCGGCGTACTGGATGCCCCGCTTTCGCGGGCGATGACAGCGCAGATGTGATGCGCGCATGCCACGATTCGGTGATCGCGAAGAGAGCTGCCGGAGCGGCAACGCCCGCCCCGCTACTTCAACTTCACGCGATAGGTTTCGTGGCAGTCGGTGCAGCGATCATTCATGCTGGTGTAAGCGGCCTTCAGGCTCGCGAGGTCCTTGACCTTGCCCTTGACGTCCGCGATCGCCTTCTGCACCGGCGGAATCTTGGAGTCGAAATCAGCCTTGTTTTGCCAGACTTTTGGCGACGCGCCGTAGGTCGCGTTCACGACGTCCTGCTTGGGATTGACCTCGAAGGTCTTGGCTATCTTGGCGACATCGGTCTCGAGGTTGGCAATCGCCTCGTCGACGGCCTTCTGGTTGTAGGGGATCTCGCCTTTGGTCATCTTCAGGATGACGCCATACATGCTCTTGGCCTGCGAGCGCATCAGATTGTCCTGCTGAACGGCAATCTCCTGCTGCGCCATCACGGCGCCCGCACCCAGCAACAAAGTGCCCACGACAATAATCGTCCGTTTCATCTGGTATTTCTCCGGGCTCGCAGACGTTTCAAGAGCATGATCCGGGAAAAGTGTGACGCGGTTTTCCGAAAAAGATCATGCTCAAACACTCAGAACCACCCTCCGCATTGCGGGAGGCACGGCCCATCCCTGAATAGAACCCCGCCGCGGGGTTTTATTCCCGCGTGCGGAGATCACACATTATAGGCTGTGACGGCGATGGTGCTCGGTGATCGCGATCCACACCCGCTCCGGCGTTGCCGGCATGTCGATGTGGTCGATCTTGTATTCGCGCCAGAGGCCATCGACGATGGCATTGACGACCGCTGGGCACGAGCCGATCGCACCGGCTTCGCCCGCACCCTTCACCCCCAGCGGATTGGTCTTGCAGGGCACGTTGTGGGTCTCGAACACGAAGGCCGGACCATCCGCCGCGCGCGGCAGCGCGTAGTCCATGTAGGTGCCGGTGACGAGCTGGCCGTCACCCGCGCCATAGACCACCTGCTCCATCAGCGCCTGGCCGATGCCCTGCATGGCGCCGCCATGCACCTGGCCGGCGAGCAGCAGCGGATTGAGCGTCTTGCCAAAATCGTCGACGATCACGTAGTTGACGATCTTGATCACGCCGGTGGCCGGGTCGATCTCGACCTCCGCCAGATGCGTGCCGTTCGGATAAGTGCCGTCGGCGCTGGCAAAGGTCGCGCTGCCGTTCATCTTCGATGGGTCGGCGCCGGGGCGCTTGGCGAGATCGGCAAAGGAGATCGAGCGGTCGGTACCGGCGATACGGATTGCGCCGCCCGAGATCTCGAGGTCGCCGGCGCTTGCCTCCAGCGCCTGCGCCGCAATCTCCTTCAGCTTGTTGCCGAGCTCACCCGTGGCACGTTCCACGCAGACGCCGCCTGTCGGGATCGAGGCCGAGCCGCCGGTGCCGAGGCCGGTCGCGATCTCGTCGGTGTCACCCTGGCGGATATGCACGCGCTCCGGCGGCAGGCCGAACTGCTCGGCAACGATCTGGGCGTAAGCCGTCTGGTGCCCCTGCCCGCTCGACTGCGTGCCGATCAGGACGGTGACGTCGCCGTTGGGGTCGAGCCTGACATTGGCGGTCTCCTCCCCCATCACGCCGCAGATCTCGACGTAGCTCGCCAAGCCAATGCCGCGGACCAGGCCCTGCTTCTTGGCCGCCTTGGCGCGCTTTGGAAACTCCTTCCACTCCGCGATCTCCATCGCGCGCTTCAGATGCGCGGCGAAGTCGCCGGAATCGTAGATCTTGCCCGTCGCGGTCTTGTAGGGCAGCGCCTTCGGCTGGATGAAGTTCTTGCGGCGGATGGCGTCCGGCGTCATGTCGAGTTTTCGCGCGCACGCGTCCACAAGGCGCTCGATGACGTAAGCGGCCTCGGGACGGCCCGCGCCGCGATAGGCATCGACCGGCACACTGTGGGTGAACACCGTGCGCACCCGGCAGTGGAAGGCCTGGATGTCGTAGAGACCCGGCAGCATGCCGGCGCCACCATGCGGGATATAGGGCCCGAAGGTCGACAGATAGGCGCCCATGTCGCCCATCAGGTCGCAATCCATGGCGAGGAATTTGCCGTCCTCGGCCAGCGCCATCTTGGCGGTGGTGACGTTGTCACGGCCCTGCGCGTCGCCCATGAAATGCTCGGAGCGGTCGGCCGCCCATTTCACGGCCTTCTTCAGCTTTCGCGCCGCGACCGCCATCAACGCGTATTCGCGGTACGGAAACAGCTTCGTGCCGAAGCCGCCGCCCACATCCGGGCAGATCACCCGCATCTTGTCAGTCGGGATGTTGAGCACGTTCTGGCAGAGGATGTCGCGCAGGCGGTGGCTCCCCTGGCTGCCGACCGTCAGCGTCAGATGGTCGCGCTTGGCGTCGTATTCGCAGACCGCGGCACGCGTCTCCATGAAGCTCGCGACCACGCGCGGATTGACGATGGAGATTTCGGCGACCGCATGCGCTTTCGCAAAGGCAGCTTCGGTTGCGGCCTTGTCGCCGATGGAGACGTCGAACAAGACGTTGCCGGGCTTGTCCGGCCAGACCTGCGGTGCGCCCTGCTTCACGGCGTTGACGACGCCCGTCACCGCCGGCAGCGGCGCCCACTTGACCTCAATCGCCTCGATCGCGTCGCGGGCCTGGTCGATGGTCTCGGCCACCACGAAGGCGATGGAATCGCCGACATGGCGCACCTCGTCCATGGCGAGGATCGGGTAAGGCGGGCCGGTGAACGGATCGGTCTCGAGGTTGAACAGGCACGGCAGATTCCCGAGATCCCCGACGTCGTCGGCGGTCAGGATCAACGCGACGCCGGGCAGCGTGCGGGCGCGACTCACATCGATGGTGTATTTGGCATGCGCGTGCGGAGAGCGCAGCATCAGGCAGCGCAAGGCCGCGTGCGGCGCATAGTCGTCGGTGTAGCGGCCCTTGCCGCGGATCAGTACGTCATCCTCCTTGCGCAGCACGCTTTGGCCAACGCCGAACTTGATGGGAGCAGCCATGTTCTCTCCATGCCCTCATGGTTGTTTTGCCGCATATTGCAGCGGAACGGCGGGCAGCGCAAACGGCTTTACCATGCATGATGGCCGCAGGCCGGGTAAAGCGCCGCGCCCCCGCGCGGATGGCGGGGGCAGGACGGTTGATCTGTCACATCCCACCACGGCTCCATAGATGCCTCGTGCTATCTCTAAGCGTATCGATAGCCCGTTCAGGTGTGAGGTAGTCGATCTCGCCGCGCGTCAAGCCGATATCCATCAGCTCCCTGTCACTCAGGTCCTGCAAGCTGGCTCGCAAGCTCTGGCGCTGGCGCTGTTCCTGAAACGCACGCCAATATCGCTTGAGCAGGCTTAAGACGCTCCCTGTCGCTGCGGCCGCTCCAGCAGCGTCCTTTTCCGACAAAGTGTCGTCCAGCGTTGCAATGGAGAGGTCGAGGCGGAGCGCCGCGGCATCGCGCTCGGTCTCGGATGTAACGTTCGTCTGTTGGGGTGGCATCGAATGCTCCTGCTGTTGTGCCGGCAGGGAGCGTGGCCAAACAAAAGGCCCCGTCCGATGCCGGCGGGGCCTGGTGAAAAGATGTCGTCGTCGAATTCCTAGCGCGCGACTCCTTCCACGGCCCAGCCGAAGCGGGTCATGTCCTTGAAGTTGACGTTGCGCACTACTTTGTTCATGAGGCGCCAATACCACGGCAATCGCGCAAAATCAAGGGATGTGCGGAGCTCCGTTGCATCCTAGAGGCGAGAACCTCGCACCGGCGCATTCGTCCCCCGTAAAACGGACACAACGAATCTATTGGAGTTCGCCTAGCCGCGCACCAGCGAGACCAGCCAGCGGCGGCCAAACAGCACGAGGATCGCGAGGGCGTAGACGATCGTGCCCCCGACGGCCAACAGGACCAGCGTCAGTTCGTCGTGGAAGCGCATCGGGGCAAGATAGGCACCGCTGAAGCGCGCGATCAGCCAGAAGGCGGCTGCCAGGATTAATCCGGTCAGCAGGAATTTGACGAGCGACAACAGCCAGGCGCGGTCCAGCAGGAGAAAGCCTCGCCGCACCGCGAAGAAGAGCACCAGCAGCAGATTGGTCCAGACGCCAACGGCTGTTGCCAGCGCCAGGCCGATCTGGGCGAGCGATCCCATCAAGGCGACCTTCAGGGCGACGTTGACCGCGATGCCGGTCAGCGATGCCCGAACCGGCGTCGCCGTATCCTTGCGCGCGTAGAAGGTCGCGACCGCGCTGCGGATCAGCACGAAGGGAATCAGGCCGATCGCATAGGCCGCGAGCGTCGCGCCCGCGGCTGCCGCATCGGCCTTGGAGAAGGCACCACGGGCGAACAGCGCGCGCATGATCGCCTCGGGCACGGTGATGAAGGCCGCGACGAAGGGCACCGAGAACAGCAGCGTGAAGTCGAACGCGCGGCGCTGCGCCTTCATCGCGCCGTCATGGTCATTGGCCGTGATCCGCCGTGACATCTCCGGCAGCAGCACTGTGCCGATGGCGATGCCGATGACGCCGATCGGTAGCTGGTTGAGGCGATCGGCATAGTAGAGCGCCGACAGCGCGCCTGCGGGCAGGAAGGTCGCGATGATGGTGTCGGCGAACAGTGCGACCTGCGTGCCCATCGAGCCCAGCGTCGCCGGGCCCAGCGCCTTGAAGAAGCTGCGGACATCCTCATCGAGCCTCAGCGGCGCAAAGCGCGGCAGGCCGCCATGGCGCGCGAGATCACCCGCGAGCAGGAAATACTGAAGGAAGCCCGAAATCAGGACGCCCCAGGCGGCAGCGTGCCCCGCGCTGGGAAACCAGGCGGCCAGCGCCAGCGTCATCATCATCGAGACGTTGAGGAAGATCGACGCAGCCGCGGCGCTTGCAAAACGCTGCATCACGTTGAGCATGCCGCCGTAGAGCGTCACCAGCGTGATCAAAAGCAGATAGGGGAAAGTGATCCGGGTCAGCTCGATCGCGAGCTTGCGCTGCTCGGCGTCCTCACTAAAGCCTGGCGCCAGGATGCTCATTGCCTGCGGCATGAACAGCCAGGCGACAATCAGCAGCACGAGCTGGGATGCGAGCAGCAGCGTGAAGATGCGGTCGGCGAACAGTCTTGCGGCCGCCTCGCCCTTCTCGCCATGGACATGGGCATAGGCCGGCACCCAGGCGGCGTTGAAGGCGCCTTCGGCAAAGATCGCGCGGAAATGATTGGGCAGCCGCAGCGCCACGAAGAAGGCGTCGGCAACGGGGCCGGCGCCCAGGATCGCCGCGAGCATGATGTCGCGGGCAAACCCCGTCAGCCGCGAGAGCAGCGTATAGCCACCAACCGTGAAGATGCGTCCAAGCATGCAGCTCTTCTAGAGGCTAATCGGTCAACCGATAAGGCTCTACAGCATGGCGAGATTAGGTCCAGGTGCAAACCGCGACGAAGGTGCGCCCCCTCCCCCGCTTGCGGGGGAGGGTTGGGGAGAGGGTGTTTCCACAAGAAACGCTCTCCGTGTGGAGAGAGCCCTCAGTCGGATTGCTTCGCAATCCGACCTCTCCCGCAAGCGGGAGAGGTACCCCCAAGGTGGCACCACAAAATCAGGACAATCAGGTTGAAATCGCGCCGCGCACGGCGGCGATGATTCGCTCCTGGGCCGCTTCGTCGAGATAGGCGTGCATCGGCAGGCTGATGACGTCCTCCGACAGGCTCTCGCAGGCCGGCAGGCCGCCGTCGGCGACCGGATAGTGCCTGTAGGCGGTCTGCTGATGCATGGACTTCGCATAGTAGATCGCGGTCGGCACGCCCTGGGCCTTCAGTGCGGCGGCAAAGCCGTCGCGGTCGGTGCCCTTAGGCAGGCGGATGGTGTACTGCGCCCAGACCGAGGTGCACCCGGGCGCAAGTCGCGGAACGGTGACGACGTTGGACAGGCCACGGGCATAGCGTTCGGCCACCTTGTTGCGCGCCGCGATCTCGTCGTCGAAAATCTTGAGCTTCTCGATCAGGATTGCGGCCTGCATGGTGTCGAGCCGGCCGGTCAGGCCGAGGCGCACGTTATCGTACTTGTCCGCGCCCTGGCCGTGGACGCGGATGCTGCGCAGCGTGTGCGCGAGCTCGTCATCATCGGTGAAGATGGCGCCGCCGTCGCCGAAACAGCCGAGCGGCTTGGCCGGGAAGAAGCTGGTCGTGGTTGCCAGCGCCAGCGTGCCGAGCTTGCGGTCCTTGTAGCTCGCGCCAAAACTTTGCGCGGCGTCGTCGATCACGAACAGGCCCTCGGCCTCCGCAATCGCGGCAATGGCGTCGTGATCGGCGGGCTGTCCGAACAGATCGACCGGAATGATCGCGACAGGCCTCAAGCCGGCCTTCCGGGCGGTCGCAATGCCGCGCTTCAGGGACTCGGCACTCATGTTGAAGGTCGCCTCATCCACATCGACGTAGACCGGCGTAGCACCGGTCCGCGCCGCCGGCGAAGCGGTTGCAATGAAGGTGAACGACGGACACAGCACGGCATCGCCGGGCCCGACGTTCTTCGCCATCAGCACCATCAGCAGCGCATCGGTGCCGCTGGCGCAGCCCACCACATGCTTGGCGCCGCAATAGGCCGCGAGCTGCTTCTCGAGCTCGGTGACCTCCGGTCCGTTGACGAACTGGCAATGGTCGAGGACGCGCGTGACGGCGGCATCGAGCGAAGCGCCGAGCCGGCGGCGCTGCGCGCCGACATCGATGAAGGGAATGGGATCGGAACGCAGATGCTGGTTCATGGCGCCTTGCGGGTTGTCTGGCAGATTCTGGGTGGTCGACATCGAGACGGATCAGCCGGCGACGCGGCGCGGCCCCTTGCGGGCCGCGGATGCCGCCGCGGGACGGCTCGGCGCCTCCAGGCAGCGCGTCGCGATCTCGAGGCTCGCAACGCCCTCATCGCCGGTCACCGCCGGCGTCTCGCCATGGCGCACCGCGTTGAGGAACGAGATCAGCTCGGCACGCAGCGGCTCGTCATGGCCGACCGGCAGATGCCGCATCGAATAGGCGCCGTCCGGCTTGAAGCCGAAGCATTCGGTGACCTGGCGCGTCAACAGATCGCCCATGACGTATTTGCCGCGCGTCGCGACCGTGACGCTGCGCGCCTTGAACGGCGTCAACCAGTTGGTGTTGATGTGGGCAAGCACACCCGACGCGGTGCGGAACTGCAACAGCGCGATGTCCTCGCGCTCGGCGACAGCGCTCGACAATTGCGGCTGCACCTCGACGATATCGGACTCGGTGAACCAGCGGATCAGGTCGATGTCATGCACGGCGAGGTCGATCACCACGCCGACATTCGACATGCGCGGCGGGAACGGACCGACGCGCGTGATCGCGATCGACAGGATGTCCTCGCCCGCGATCGCCTGCTTGACCGCAGCGACCGCCGGATTGAAGCGCTCGACATGGCCGACCATCAGCGTCACGCCAGCCTCGCGCGCAGCAGTGACGATCTCGCGCCCCTCTTCCACGGAAGACGCGATCGGCTTCTCGACCAGCAGGTGGACCTTCCTGGCGATGCAGGCGAGCGAGATCTCGTGGTGCAGATGGGTCGGCGCCGCAATCGTGACGGCATCGACGCCTTCGGAGACGAGCTGATCGAGCGTCTCGAAGCACTGGCAATTGGCAAGCTCGGTCGCACGCACGCGGTGCGCCGGCGAGGGATCGACCACACCGACCAGGCTGACGCCGGGAAGCCCCGCGAGCACGCGCGCGTGGTTGCTGCCCATCACGCCCGCGCCGATGACACCGACGCGCAAGCCGGCCTTGGCCGGTGCAGATCCTTTGGAACTCATCTGATCGAACCCCGATTCAACCCAAATCCCCGGCGCCACTCCTAGCACGGCGCCACATTTGTGGCGAATGCCGAGATAGTAGACCGGACACGATTTGATTCAAAAAATTACACGTTCCCCGGGCCTTAGGCCACGATCGGAGGCCGGCCTTGAGCCCGGATCACGCGATTCGGAGTTGCTGGTTACGACCTTTGATAGTCGTCTTCAATCCGGATGATATCGTCTTCCCCGAGATAGCTGCCGGTCTGGACCTCGATCAGCTCCAGCATGATTTTACCGGGGTTCTCCATCCGGTGCACCGCGCCCATCGGGATGTAGATCGACTCGTTCTCGTGCACCGTCTTGACGGTCTCGTTCACGGTGACCCGGGCCGCGCCGCGGACCACGATCCAGTGCTCGGCGCGATGATGATGCTTCTGGAGCGACAGCCGCCCGCCCGGCTTCACCACGATGCGCTTGACCTGGTGACGTTCGCCATTGTCGACCGACTGATAGCTGCCCCAGGGGCGATGCACCTTGAGATGCTCCTCAGTGACCTTCGGGGCTACCGTCTTCAGCTTGGTCACGAGGCGCTTGAGGCCGTTGGCATCCTTCTGGCGCGAGACCAGCACGGCATCGGCGGTCGCCACCACGACGAGATCGTCGACACCTTCGAGCGCGACCAGCGCAGAGTCGGTCGTGACGTTGCAATTGCGCGAATCCTCGAACACGGCAGTGCCGTGCGCGGAATTGCCTTGCGCATCCTTCTCCGAGAGCTCCCATACCGCAAGCCAGGAGCCGACATCGGACCAGCCACACGATACCGGGACGACGGCGGCACGCGTAGTCTTTTCCATCACCGCATAGTCGATCGAGATCGCCTTGGCGGAACCAAACGCCTTCGGCTCGAGCGTCACGAAGCCGAGATCGCGACCAGAATTGGCGACGGCCTCGGAGACCGCCTGCACGCTCGTCGCATCGACCTTGCGATATTCGTCAAGCAGCACGGCGGCCGGGAACATGAAGTTGCCGCTGTTCCAGAGATAGCCCGAATTGACGTAGTCGGCCGCCTTCGCCGCGTCCGGCTTCTCGACGAATTTCGTGACCGCGCGCACCTCGCCCGCGATCGCGTCACCGGGGTTGATGTAGCCATATTCGGTCGCCGGCCGTTCCGGTTTGACGCCGAAGGTGACGATGTGCCCTTCGCCCGTGGCAACGAGCCCTTGCCGGCACGCCGCGACGAACGCGGCGTTGTCGCGCACGACATGATCGGCGGCGAGCGCTAGCACGATCGCCGCGTTGTCGCGGCCCTGCGCAAAGGCAGCGCCGGCCGCAATCGCAGGTCCCGAGTCGCGCCGCATCGGCTCCAGCAGTACATCGGCCTCGACGCCAATCTCGACGAGCTGCTCCAGCACCATGAAGCGATAGGCCGCATTGGTGATGACGATCGGGCGATCGAACAGCGCGCCATCGGAGACGCGCAAGAGCGTGTCCTGGAACGTCGAGCGCGTGCCGAACAGTGGCAAAAACTGTTTGGGCCGCACCTCGCGCGAAGCCGGCCACAGCCGCGTGCCCGCGCCGCCGCACATGATTAGTGGAATAATGCGTTTGTCCATCATCATCTCAAACCTTGTAGTAGTCGCGATACCAGCCCACGAAATTCCGGACACCGATCTCGATCGGAGTTGATGGTGCGAACCCCGTGTCGCGCATCAGATCCCCGACATCGGCGAAAGTCTCCAGTACGTCTCCCGGCTGCATCGGCAACAGATCCTTGACAGCCGTCCGGCCCAGCTCCCTTTCCAGCAGTCCGACGACGTGCATCAGCTCTTCCGGATGGTGGTTACCGACATTGTATAGCCGAGACGGCGCATTTGCGGCGGCCGGGTTATCCACCGGCACACGATCAATTAGTTTGGATACTACACGCGTGACGTCGTCAACATAGGTGAAGTCGCGCCGCATCCTGCCATGGTTAAAGAGCCGGATCGGCCTGCCCTCCATGATGGCGTTTACAAACAGAAACATGGCCATGTCGGGCCGGCCCCAGGGGCCGTAAATGGTGAAGAAGCGCAAGCCCGTGACCGCCAGCCGGTACAGATGGCTGTAGGACTGCGCCATCACCTCATTGGCCTTCTTGGTCGCGGCGTAGAAGCTTACGGCATGGTCTGTTCCGTCCTCGACGGCAAATGGCAGTTTTGTGTTGGCGCCGTAAACAGAGGATGACGAAGCATAGACGAGATGACGACAGCCATTGTGCCGGCAGCCCTCGAGCACGTTGAGAAAGCCCTGAAGATTGGACTCGACGTAGGTCTGCGGATGATCGATTGAGTAACGCACGCCGGCCTGAGCGGCCAGATGCACGACGGTCGCGAACCGGTGCCGCGCAAATAGGTTCGCAATCGTGTCGCGATCGGCGAGATCGGCCTGGACGAAGGAAAGGCCGCCATGCCGCTGCAACACCTCCAGCCGCGCCCGCTTCAAGGCCGGATCGTAATAGCTGTTGAGATTATCGAGCCCGACGACCGGCCGGCCTTCGGCCAGAAGCTGCCGGGCGACGTGAAATCCGATGAAGCCGGCCGCGCCCGTGACCAAAATCGCCTGATCTGCCATCATGTTCCCAAGGCGTCATATTCCAAGGCCTCTCTTTAGCCGCCACCTCAAGGGGACGGCAATAGCTGTCGCGCCCCCCTCACGACAGCTATTGCAAGATTGGCACCAAGACCATACCAAAGCGGCCGAATTCGGCGCAGGGCGTCGGGTTATGCCAACTCTGAAGAAACCCCTGTTCAAACGCGGGCGAGATGCGCCGAATCCTGCTTTCTGCGGCCAAGATCACCGTTTCCGGGGCGCTGCTCTATCTGGCGCTGCGCAAGGTGAACCCTTCCGATCTGTTGTCGCGTTTCACCGTGAGCAGCCTGTACTGGATCACGCTCGCGATCGCGGTGACGTTCCTCCAGATCTTCGTCGGTGTGCTGCGCTGGCGCGAGATCAGCGCGGAGTGCGGCGCGCCGCTCGAGCTCGAGCGCGCCATGCGCTACAACGTGATCGGAACCTTCTTCAACCAGACCCTGCCCTCGGCGATCGGCGGCGATGCCGTCCGGCTCTGGCTCGTCGCGCGCGCTGGCGCCGGCTGGCGCGCGGCGACCTATTCGATCTTCGTCGATCGCGCGATCGGCCTGATCGCGCTCGCGATCGTCATCTTCGCCAGCCTGCCCTGGAGCTATCCTCTGATTGCCGACCCGCAGGGACGCTCGGCGCTGTTGCTGCTGGACGTTGCGGCGCTCGCGGCCGGCCTCGGATTCCTGGTCTTCGGTGCCCTGAACTGGCCTTGGCTGAAGCGGTGGTGGGGCACCCACCACATTCACGCCTGCGCCGTGATTGCCAACCGCGTCATCTTCAACCGTTCGCGCGGGCCGATCGTCACCATCCTGTCGCTGCTCGTTCACGTGCTGGCCGTCATGATCGCCTGGTGCGTCGTGCAATCGATCGCGGCGCCTGTCAGCTTCGGCGAGACCTTCCTGCTCATTCCGCCGGTGATGCTGATCACCATGGTGCCGATCTCGATCGCCGGCTGGGGCGTACGCGAAGCGACCATGGGCCTTGCCTTCGGCTTTGCGGGCCTCGCCGCCAATGAGGGCGTCAACGTCTCGCTGCTGTACGGTGCGGTGTCCTTCATTGTCGGCGCGTTCGGCGGACTGGTCTGGATCTTCAGCGCGGAGAAAGCTCAGCAGGGATCGGAGCCGATCGGAGTGCCTGAGTGAGCACGCCGGCCCTTCCCGTTGCGATGACCTCGTTGCTGCTCGCGGTCGCGGTCGCGGCTCTGCTGTCGGCCGTCATCACCTGGCTGAGCCGTCCCTTGCTGCAGCGCTATGCGCTGGCGAGACCGAACGTGCGCTCCTCGCATCGCATCCCGACGCCGCAGGGAGCAGGCATTGCAGTGATCGCCGCAACGCTGTTGGTCGGACCAGCCTGGGCGGCATGCTCGGCCGTCGCGATCCCGCCGGCTCTCGTGGCTGCGACGGTGCTGATTGCACTGGTCGGTTTTGCCGACGATATCAAGTCGCTGCCGGTCCTGGCGCGGCTCGTGCTCCAGGCTGCTGCCGTTGGTGCCGTCGTGTTCACGACGCCGGACGATCTGCGGATCGTCCCGGCGCTGCCGCTTGCGCTTGAACGAGTCCTCATCATCGTCGCGGGCGTCTGGTTCGTGAACCTCGTCAATTTCATGGACGGGCTCGACCTGATGACGGTGTCAGAGGTGGTGCCCGTCACCGCAGCGCTGCTGTTGCTCGGATGGCTCGGCGATCTACCCTTGCCGGCTGCGCTCGTCGCAGCAGCCCTGTGCGGCGGCATGCTCGGGTTTGCGCCATTCAACCGTCCCGTTGCAAAGGTGTTTCTCGGCGACGTCGGCAGCCTGCCGATCGGGCTCCTGCTCGGCTGGTGCCTGCTCGAACTTGCCTGGCACCACGAGGTGACAGCGGCGCTGCTGCTGCCGGCTTACTATCTCGCCGATTCCACCGTCACGCTGTTTCGCCGCATGGCCAGGCGCGAGCCATTCTGGTCGGCGCATCGCTCGCATTTCTATCAGCGCGCCACCGACAACGGCTTTACCGTGTCCCGCGTGGTCGGCGAGGTGTTTTCGCTCAATCTTCTGCTCGCGCTGCTCGCCATTCTCATGATCCGCATCCAGTCGGCGACGTTCACCACGCTTGCACTGCTCGCGGGCGCAGTCGCGGTCAGCTTCGTGCTGCGCAGGTTCTCTCGCAGCTTAGTCCGTGGGAAGGCCTAAGGTCGTGCCCCTAGGGTGTTGCGAAGCGCCTTTTGAAGATTCACCGGTTAGTCGCGCGACTGACGTCCTCAGCACTCGGGAATTGAAGCGTCTCAGGCTTGGTATAGGTCCGCAGCAGTAGTGCTGTCTAGCGACGACGATCTTTCCCGGAGACCGTATCAAAAATTCCCTAACCCTGCGCTGCACTAACGATGATGATGAGCACCAGTTTTTCAAGCAGCAGTCGACCCGAATTCTGGAACAGCATCCTTCAGGATAGTCCTGATGGTGGCTCGATCCTCCCGCGCAATCGCCTGCTCGAGCGCCGTGATCCATTTGCGTAGCGTCTGCATCGGCGGCTCGTTGGGTCGCGCGGCCATGATGCCGGCGATGCCGATCTCGACCGTCGGCTCTTCGGTGGCGAACAAGATCTCGTTCAGACGCTCTCCAGGCCGCATCCCCGTGAACACGATCTCGATGTCATAGCCGGGCTGCAGCCCGGACAGCCGGATCATACGCTCAGCCAGATCGACGATCTTAACCGGTTGGCCCATGTTGAGCACATAGACCGAAATGTCCGAACGCTCCATGCTGAGCGCATGGGCCGCCGCCATGATGACGAGGTCGCAAGCCTCGCGGATAGTCATAAAGTAGCGAACCATATCGGGATGGGTAACCGTCACAGGTCCGCCAGACTCAATTTGCGCCTTAAATTTAGGCACGACCGACCCGTTCGACGCCAACACATTGCCGAACCTAACAGAGATCAGCCGCATCGGCAGCTTGGCCCCAACCAGAGATACTAGATCGTGGTCGAGCGCCTGGCAGTACATTTCCGCAAAGCGCTTGGTCAGGCCGAGCATCGAAACCGGTTCGATCGCCTTGTCGGTCGAGATCATGACCATGGCCTCAGCACCCGCAGCAAGAGCCGCGTCAGCGACATTGATCGAGCCGAAAATGTTGGTCTTGACCCCCTCGCTCCAGTCGCGCTCCAGAATGGGCACGTGCTTGAGCGCGGCAGCATGGAACACGATGTCCGGCTTGAACTCGGCCATCAGGCGCATGACGCGCTCCCGATCCCGAATATCGGCGATCCGTCCCTCGATGGCCGCACCGGTGGCGCGCGCGGCGAGTGTCTCCGTGATTGCGTAGAGCGCAGGCTCTGAGTGCTCGATGATTAGCAGACGCCTGGCACCGAACGCGACCACGCGTTCGCAGACCTCCGAGCCGATCGAACCGCCGCCTCCTGTAACGATGACCGCCTTGTCCCTAATCAGCGCTTCGAGCCGCGCATAGTCAATCTTCTCGCTCGGGCGCAACAGCAGGTCCTCAACCGCAACGGAGGTGAGCCGCGGAATATCTCCGCTCTCGAGCGACGGCAGACGACTAACAATCAGACCAGAGCGGCGCGCCCGCATCAGGATTGCTTCGGGATGGGCTTCAGGCTCGAACGCAGAGGGTGTCATCACCAGCCGAGCGATGGGCTTGTCGCGCTTGGCAAAATCAGCAACGATGTCTTCGATGTCGTCGATGCTGCCTAACACCGGCACGTTGCGGATGAATTGACCGCGATCCGAGCTCGACGGCGATAGCACACCGACCGGCCAAATACGCTTGATGGCACCGCTCTCGATGCCGCGCAAGAGAACCTCGGCATCCGCGGTGCGCCCGATGAGCAGCGTCGGCGACGCGTCCTCAATCCGGGCATGACGCCGCACGCGCGTATAACGGAAATAGCGATAGGAGAACCGCAATGTGCTCAGAAACGTAATTTCCAGAAACCAATAGAGAACGATCGTGACCTTGCCAAGGAAGAAGGCGCCATGGACGTTCGGGGCGACTAAGATGTAGTCGAGCACAAGCAGCACGACCGTCAAAACTGTCGCAACACGGGCAATGTTCAGCGCATCGGGCAGCGAAATGAATCGCCATTTCGTCGTCGTCAGGTTGAAGATGAAACACACGACCACGCTAAGCGCTAAGAAATAAGGCAGGATATTGAACAGCAGCGGGAGGCGGACGAAAAAGCCCTCCCCGCCCTCGAAGCGCAGATAGAAGGCGACGAACAGCGCCGCACCGGTTGCGAGGAGATCGTGGAGCGCGATCAAGAAATTGCGCGAGGTGAGATGCGAAAGACGCGTCATCCGCCGACCGATGAATATCCAGTTACTACAACCTAATCGCTGATAACCCATCTAACGGGGAGTTGCCAGCAACAAGGCAAGTTTCAAGCACGGGCTTCTCCCACCTTCGTCTCAGAACGCCGCGCTCTGATGACCATACCGCCCGCAACGCCAACACCGAGCACGTACATCCATCCCTCGTGAAAATCGAATAGATGGGAGTTGAATAGTGAAGTGAAGACATTCTGGACCACAACCAAAAGTCCAATCCAGTTGGCAAGTTGATCACCCCGAAACAAGAGGAGATGAGACAGCCATATCGCGTACAGGATGACGATTCCAATGAGCCCCCATTGCACCGCCACGTTCAGCGTCTGGTTATGCGGATTACCGATCACTTCGCTGGAGGCTTGCCCGCGATCGCCGGTCGCAGCTTGCTCAAATAGACTGCGCGTCGAACCGGTACCGTGTCCCTTGATGGGCGCTTCCGCGAAGAAGGTCAGAGACTTTCGCCAGAACTCCAACCGCTGCCCGATCGACGTCGAACTGCCCTGCTCCATATAAAGCCGATACTGGCTTGAAAACGTATCAATAGTGTTGTGAAGCTGAGATGAGGTCTGCCACGCTAGCATTGCGAGGACCAGTGAGACCAAGAGAACGACGAGAATGCTCCGCCACCTCAGGTGAAGCACCGCAAACGCCACCAGCATGATTGGTACCGTAAGTAGCGCCGTGCGAGAAACAATCACGAATGCCATGTTCACAAAGAAGCTCAGCGCGAGCGCGGTGAGCAGTCCCGCAAGCCAATATCTCTTATCCCGCAAAAAAGTCACGATCGGATAGGCGAGCGCCACCGCGCACAGCGTGAATTCCTGACTCTGGTCGATGTAATTCTTGACGAAGATGCCACGCTCGTCATTTCCGGGCTTGATCGAGAGTGCGGGATTGAAGGCGACAAGCCAGGACATCACCGACAACAGCGCGCAGGAAACCAGAAAGGCAACGAACACCCACTGTCCGCGCGCGGAGCGCTCGAAATGATAAAGCAGGACCGGGATCACGAGCAGCTTGACGGTCGGGTTCACGGCATAGAGCCGCGCACCCCAGGCCGCATCCGACCACAGCGTTCCGACCAGCGCGAGCAGGAACAGGGCGATCGGCGCCGCACAGATCGGCCGCTTTAACGATTGTAGGAAATCCCTGACATCGAGAAACGGCACCATGCAGACCAGCATGAGAGCATTGAAGATCGCAGCGAGCGACGTCGACCAGGGCAGCGAGGCCGCGGTCAGGATCGCGAACAGGTCCACGGTCTCACCCCACGCAGCGGGGCTGCGCAGTCGGCGGAGCACCATTGCACCGGTGGTTTCCCGCGCCAGCGTCGTCACGTCATCCCTCCCCGCGCCCGGTTGACGAGTGCGGTCGTGCTGAATCCCCTGAGGATGTCGACCAGCACCACCGTTCCGCCCGCGGCTTCGACGACCTCATGTCCGACCACCTGCTCGCGGGTGTAGTCACCGCCCTTCACCAGCACGCTCGGCTTGATATCGGTGATCAGATCGATCGGCGTGTCCTCTTCGAAGATGACGACGAGGTCGACGGCTTCGAGCGCGGCCAGCACCTCGGCTCGCGCGAGCTCGTTCTGCACCGGCCGGTCCTCGCCCTTCAGCCGGCGCACCGAGGCATCGCTGTTCAGGCCGACGACGAGGCGGTCGCAGGCCGCACGTGCCGCGGTCAGCACCTTGACGTGGCCGGGATGCAGGATGTCGAAGCAGCCATTGGTGAAGCCAACGCGCAGAGCCTGCTTGCGCCACTCCGCAAGCTGCTCGGCAAGCGCGGCGGGCGCGAGCACGATCTTTTCCTCGGCCGCGAGAAAGGCATGCGGCAGGATTTTTCGCCGCAGCTCGGCCGCGCTCACGCTCGCGGTGCCCTTTTTGCCGACCGCGACCGCAGCGGCGGCACTGGCCATGCGCAGCGACGTATCCCAATCGGCGCCTGTCGCGAGCGTCGCGGCAAGCGCGGCAGCGACGGTGTCGCCGGCGCCCGAGACGTCGCGCACCTTCGCCGGATAGGCCGGCACGTGGACCGCCTCGCCCTCGCGCGGCACCAGTGTCATGCCGTGCTCGCTTTGCGTCACCAGGATCGCCTCGCAATCGGCAAGCCGCATCACGTCCTGCGCGGCTTCGGTGATGCTCCCGACTGTGTCGGCGCGGCTGCGGGTCGCCTCGGCAAATTCCCTGCGGTTGGGCGTGAGCAGGGTGGCGCCGCGATAGATCGCCCAGTTGAGGCTCTTGGGATCGACGATCACGCGCTTGCCGAGTTTGCGCGCGGCGTCGATCACGTTGCGGATCACGCGCGCGGTCAGCACGCCCTTGGCGTAATCGGAGAGCAGCACGATGTCGGCGCGCGAGATCTGCGGCAGGATCGCCTCGATCAGCTTCAGCTCGATTTCGGGGGAGGCCGGCACCGCCTGCTCCCAGTCGGCGCGCAGCATGTGGGTGGAAAAATGTTCGGAGACGAAACGCACTTTCCGCGTGGTCGGGCGCGAGGGATCGCTGACCAGCACGCTTTCAATGCGGGCGATCTCCGTCAGCGCGCCCTTGAGCCGCGCCCCCGCCTCGTCCTCGCCGACCAGCGCGACGAAGATGCAGCGCGCGCCGAGGGACGCGATGTTGCGCGCCACGTTACCGGCGCCGCCGATATGGGTCTCGCTGCGCTGCGCGACGATGACGGGCGCCGGCGCCTCCGGCGAAATCCGCGAGACCTCGCCATAGACGAATTCGTCGAGCATGAGATCGCCGATGCAGAGCACCGTGCGGCCAGCGACGGCCTCCGCGAGCGTATCGAAATCGAAGATGGGCGTCTGCATGGTCCTCAACGCCTCAGCGGAAACGGTCGGGCCGGTCAAGGTAGCCCCTGACATAGGCCGTCACCGCATCTTCGAGCGCCGTGAAGCCGCCGTTATAGCCGGCGCGGCACAGGCGATCGACCTCGCTCTGGGTGAAATACTGATAACTGCCCCGGATCGTCTCGGGCATATCGATGTATTCGATGTTGGGCCTCGTGCCGAGCGCCGCGTAGGCCGCGAGCATCATGTCCTTGAAGCTGCGCGCCCTGCCGGTTCCGACATTGAACAACCCGGAGACCGAGGGCGTTGCAAGGAGCCACATGATGACCCGCACGACGTCGTCGACATAGATGAAATCACGCCGCTGATCGCCGTCGGCAATGCCCTCGCGATGCGACTTGAACAATTGCACGACGCGGCCGGTCCTGATGTCGTCGAAGCGCTTCGCCAGCACGCTCATCATCGTGCCCTTGTGGTATTCGTTCGGGCCGAACACGTTGAAGAACTTGAGCCCCGCCCATTGCGGCGGCAGCTTGTCGCCGCGCGCGACGCGCCCGGCGACAGTGAGATCGAACAGATGCTTGCTCCAGCCGTAGAGATTCATCGGCCGCAACGCCTTCAGCGCGGCGAGCGAGGCGTCATCGCCGAAGCCCTCCGCGCCGTCGCCATAGGTGGCGGCTGATGAGGCATAGATGAACGGCACGGCGTTCGCAGTGCACCAGTCCAGAAGGCGCATCGACAGACGGAAATTGGTCTCGACGACGAGATCGCCATCCGTCGCGGTTGTCTCGGAAATGGCCCCGAGGTGAATCACGGCATCGAGCTTGTGCCCGCTCAGCCAGTCGATCAGCTCCGCGGGCGGCACGATGTCGGCGAGCTGCCGCTTGGCGAGATTGCGCCATTTGCCCTCGTGGCCAAGGAGGTCGCAGACCGCCACGTCGCTGCGGCCCGCATCATTGAGCGCCGCCACGACGTTCGATCCGATAAAACCGGCCCCGCCGGTCACCAGCAACATTCAACCGTCCCTGCCCGATTTGCCAAATTCAGTGCGACGGCCCAAGGAACTGACCAAGAAACGACCCAAGAACCCGTCGCAAGCCCTGCCGTAGCGCATGATCCGCCAAAGTGTAAGCGGTTTTGGGGATCGGAACTGTCCCGCCTTGTCCTGCCTGTGCAGAGCAGCTACCGAACGGACCCTGTCGACGTCACCTGGGCCCCATTAACAAATGAACGAATATTCGCAATTTAGTGGATTTGAGGATCCGGCCGACACGCGGCCGATTCTGATCATCCCCTACATGTGGATCGGCGATTTCGTTCGGAACCATACCGTGGTGCGGGTCCTGAAGGAGCGCTGGCCGAATCGGCCGGTCGACCTCCTGACCACCCCGCTCTGCGCTCCGCTGGTCGATTACATGCCGGGCGTGCGAGAGGGAATCGCTTGGGACCTACCGCGCAGCCGGCTCGCCGTGACCAGGCAATTCGGCCTCGCAGGGCTGCTGCGCGAGCGGAACTATGGCACCGCCCTGGTGCTGCCCCGGACCTGGAAGGCGGCCATCGCGCCCGCGCTGGCCGGCATCCCCGAACGGGTCGGCTTCGTCGGCGAATTCCGATTCGGCCTGATCAACCGCTGGCGCTGGGGCGAGAAACGGCTACCCCGCTTCATCGACAAGAACGCCTCGCTCGCCCAGCCCGACGGCGCGCCGCTGCCGCCGGAATGGCCGGTGCCGCAATTGCGCGTTCCGCCCGAGGAGGTCGCACGCTGGCGCCAGACGAACGGCCTGACCGGGGTCACCGCAGTCGCATTGGGGCCGGGATCGGTCGGCGCCTCCAAGCGCTGGACTTACTATCCGGAAGCGGCCCGCCAGTTCGTGGAGAAGGGCCTGGAAGTCTGGGTGGTCGGCGGCCCCGGCGAGAAGGCCATGGCACAGGAGATCGTCGCTGCCGGTGGGCCGCGCGTGCGCGACCTGACCGGCACGGACTTGCGCAACGGCGTGCTCGCGATGGCGGCAGCCGGCGTTGCCATTTCCAACGACTCCGGACTGATGCACATCGCAGCCGCCCTGGGCACGCCGACCATGGGCATCTTCGGCCCGACCAGCCCTTACCTTTGGGCGCCGCTCAACGGCCTTGCCGCCACCGTCGTGCAGAACAAGTCGATCCTTTCCTGCCAGCCTTGCCAGAGCACGATCTGCCGGATGAACGACCACCGCTGCATGCGCGACATCGCGGCCTCCGAGGTCGTCGCCATCGCGCAGCGCGTGCTCAGCGAAAGCGGCGCACGCGCCACGACGTGACAAGCGCACTGAAGCGGGATGGTTTTTGGTTGGAATCGGAAGTGAGTCGAGGATCCAGATCACCTCTCCCGAAGGGAGAGGTCGGATCGCATCGAAAGATGCGATCCGGGTGAGGGGTTACAGTCTCACTGAGCGCCGCAGCCCTTCACCCGGATTGCTGCGCAATCCGGCCTCTCCCCGCTGGGGAGAGGTGGCCGAGCAACAGACTTCTCTGCCGACCGCCGACGGGGAAGGAAAAAACTATTGACGAGAATGGGATCGGTATCTCCGACCGCTGTCCGCTCCTGGACCAGCAGGCTCATGACCGAGCGCATCTTCATGATCTCCTGCGCCACGAAGGCGCAGCCCTCATCCCGGTTGATCTGGTCACGCATGATAGCTTCAGCCTCCAGCATACTCATGCGTAACGCCCTGATAAGTCTTCGGATTTCGTTGATGCGATTGTCCATGGCCGTCTCCACTTCAGGGATGGCAGAATAAGAACAAAACAAGAACAATGTGTCAAGGACGTCGAAAACCAACAAAGCCCGCGGCCGGTGACGCGGTGCGAGCTCGATCACTTCTGCGATGATGCCTGTTTGGCAATTTGCCCGTGGCGGCGAACGATTTCGCAAAACCCGTAGGTTGTTGCCCCAACCCTCACCGCTACTTTGCATGGGGTTGTTTTCGAGTTTTTTGTCCCGACCCCCGAAAGCGCCGGTTCAGAGCAGCGGACGATAGACGTTGCCGATCCGGGCCGCTTCGGCATCCAGGCTGAACCGTTCGAGCACCCGTGCCCGCCCGCGCGCGCCCATGGCCAGCGCGGCGGCTGGGTCGCGCATCAGCGGCTCGAGCGCGGCGACCAGCGCATCCGCATCGCCTGGCGGCATCAAGACGCCGGTAACGCCGTCCTCGACTACGAGCTCGGCCGCGCCGGCGCGTGACGCTGCAAGCGCGCTGCCCGCCGCCATCGCCTCGATCAGCGTCAGGCCAAAGCCTTCGTTGCGCGAGGTGAAGGCGTAGATCGTCAGCCGCTGATACCAGCGCTGTACCTGTTCGATCGGCAGCTCGCCGGTGATGACGATGCGCGATTGCAGGCCGGCGGCCTCGATCCGCTTTTTCAGATCATTCGCGAACTGCATCTGCTCCGGCGTGATCGCACCGACGATGACGGCGGTGAAATCCGGATGGTGCGGCAACAGGCGGCACATCGCATCGACGAAGACATCGCTGCCCTTCTGCGCACGCACGCGGCCGAAGCAGCCGATCGCGTAGCGACCCGGCAGCGCGGCTTCCGCAAACGCTGCGCCGCGATCCAAAGGCGGCGCGTAGATGTCGGTGTCGACGCCATGCGGAATCACGATCGCCTTCACCTTCAGGAACGACGCCGAGACGTCAGAGGTTGCGATGATCGCGTCCATTCGCCGGATCAGCCAGCGCGTGATCCAGCTATGATGCCGCTGCGCGGCCGAGGTGAACACCAGCTTCAAGGGCCAGCCGAGCGCGCGCAGCAGCACGCCCGCGATCATCTCGTTGTTGCGGCGCGCGTGCCAGATCAGCGGCGCGCGCCGGCGCCATAGTTTCAGGAAGTCGGCAACGCCAAGGCGCGGGATCCCCTCCGGCGCATCGGAGCCGAACCAGGCGGCGCGAAACAGCCTTGCCAGGCGCGGCGCGACCATCCGGTTGGTCGCGGTCACGCCGGAATAGCGCCTGTGCACATTTGGCACGATCAGTTCGAGATCGCCCGGGAAATTGGCCACGTCACGCTCCGTTTCGTGCGGCTCCTATACGCAACATTAAGCATAGTGACCAGTTCAGCCGCGCCGATACCCCCTCTTCACCACGCAAACGTTAGCATCACCGGATGATCGCAAGACGGGTGAGATCATGACTGTGCTTGTCACCGGCGGTGCCGGCTATATCGGAAGTCACACGGTTCTGGCGCTGGCGGAAGCCGGCGAGGACGTCGTCGTGATCGACGATCTCTCCACGGGCTTTTCCGCTTACCTGCCGGAAGGCGTGCCGCTGTTCATTGGGGACGCCGGCGACGAGAACCTCGTCGAAGGTGTGATCGCCCAGCACAACATCGACAGCATCATCCATTTCGCAGGCTCGGTCGTGGTACCGCAGTCGATGCGCGATCCGCTCGGCTACTACCGCAACAACTTCATGACCGCACGCAACCTACTCAATGTCGCAGTCAAGCGCGGTATCAACCGCTTCATCTTCTCGTCGACCGCCGCCGTCTACGGCAATCCTGACCAGGTGCCGGTGCCCGAGCAGGCGCCGACGCGTCCGCTCTCGCCTTACGGCTCCTCGAAGCTGATGACCGAGATCATGCTGCACGACGTCGCCTCGGCCTACGGCATGCAATATGTCGTGCTGCGCTATTTCAACGTGGCCGGCGCCGATCCGCAGGCGCGCATCGGGCTCGCCACCGTCGGCGCCACGCATCTGCTCAAGATCGCAGTCGAAGCCGCCACCGGCCAGCGCGCCAAGATCGACGTGTTCGGCACCGACTATCCGACACCGGACGGAAGCTGCATCCGCGACTTCATCCACGTCACCGATCTGTCGCAGGCGCATCACTCGGCATTGGCTTACCTGCGCCGCGGCGGCCCCTCGATAACGCTGAACTGCGGCTATGGCCGCGGCTATTCCGTGCTCGAGACAATCGATGCCGTGCGTCGGGTTGCCGGGCGCAGCTTTGCGGTCCAGTACGCGCCGCGCCGGCCCGGCGACATCATGACCATGGTCGCCGATACCAGCCGCATCCGCAGCGTGCTGGACTGGAAGCCGCAATATGAGAACCTCGAAACGATTGCGGCCCATGCGCTGGCCTGGGAGGAACAGCTGTTCCGCGAGCGCCACGGCGAGCTTCGCCAGGCGGCGTCGGCCTAGAATCGTTAGGTTTGCAAGTCCTTAATTGGGCTTGAAAAACCCCGTCTGAGCGGGCACAGAGGCCATTCGATCCCTGACGCGCGGGCAGGCTTGCCCCCGGCCGTCAATGGACTACGGATGGCCCAGTTTCCAAAGAAAATCACCGACGATCCCTATGCGGCAGCGATCCTGATTCGCCGCCTTGTCATGGAACAGGGGATCACCTATTGGCGGCGCTATCTGGTCGCCTTCGCGCTGATGGCAACGGCCGCCGGGGCGACCGCGGCCGCGACCTACGTTCTCGGCCAGGTCATCAACCAGGCCTATGTCGACAAGAACGTTCCCGGCATCGCGATGCTGTCCGGCGTGACGGTGATCCTCTTGTTCATCAAGGGCGTGGCGACCTACGGCCACATGGTGATCCTGACCAAGATCAGCAACGCTATCCTCGCCACCAACCAGCGGCAGCTCTTCGCCAAGCTGATGCGCGAAAGCATCGGCTTCTTCTCCGAGCGGCACTCCTCGGAATTCCTGGCGCGCCTCACCGCCGGCGCCAAATCGATCACCGACGTCCTCAACATGCTGGTCAACGCGATCGGGCGCGACCTGTTGATGCTGCTCGCCATGATCGGCGTGATGGTGTGGCAGGATCCGCTGATGTCGTTCATCGGCCTCGTTGCGGTGCCACCGGCAATGCTGGTGCTGCGCAAGCTGGTCAAGCGTATCAAGGGCCTCGCCTACAACCAGTTCACCGGCACCGCGGACATCCTGGAGACCATGCAGGAATCGCTGCAAGGCATCCGCACGGTCAAGGCGTTCACGCTGGAAGACACGATGCAAAGCCGCATCGACGAGAACATCGCAGTCGTGGAGCGCAACGCCAACAAGATGGCGCGCGTCGCCAACCGCTCCAATCCGCTGATGGAGATGCTGGGGGGCTTCGCTGTCGCCGGCTGCCTGCTCTATGGCGGCTACAGCGTGGTCGCACTCGGTGCCACCCCGGGGCAGTTCTTCTCCTTCATGACCGCGTTCCTGATGGCAACCGAGCCGGCCAAGCGGCTGGCGCGGCTCAACATCGACCTCAACAGCCAGCTCGTCGGCGCGCGCATGCTGCTCGAAGTCGTCGACAGCCCGGCGAGCGAGCAATCCGAT
Source organism: Bradyrhizobium sp. UFLA05-89 (assembly GCF_059803475.1). NCBI lineage: Bacteria > Pseudomonadati > Pseudomonadota > Alphaproteobacteria > Hyphomicrobiales > Nitrobacteraceae > Bradyrhizobium > Bradyrhizobium sp. UFLA05-89. Next base: position 23,934 of record NZ_JBANBA010000057.1, read on the forward strand.
GACGACAAGCCGGCACTGAAACTGTCGGACGCGCGGATCGAGCTCAGCGATGTCAGCTTCGCCTACCGCGCGGGCGAGACCGTGCTCAACTGCATGAGCTTCACTGCCGAGCCCGGCAAGGTCACCGCGCTGGTCGGCCCTTCCGGCGGCGGCAAGTCGACCGTGCTGGCGCTGTTGCTGCGCTTTTACGAGGCGACGCAGGGTGACATCCTGATCGACGGCCAGCCGATCGCGTCGGTGTCGCGCAAATCGCTGCGCGCGCAGACCGCCTATGTCGGCCAGGACGTCTATCTGTTCCGCGACACCATCCGCAACAACATCGCCTTCGGCAGGTCTGGCGCCAGCGAAGATGAGATCGTCGATGCCGCCAAGGCGGCCTGCGCTCACGATTTCATCATGGGCTTCCCGCTCGGCTACGACACGCCGGTCGGCGAGCATGGCACGCAGCTCTCAGGCGGCCAGCGCCAGCGCATCGCTGTCGCCCGCGCGCTGCTCAAGAACGCCCCGATCATCCTGCTCGACGAGGCCACCGCCGCGCTCGATTCCGAATCCGAGAAGCAGGTGCAGGAGGCGATCGAGCATCTCTGCCGGAACCGCACCACCATCGTGATCGCGCACCGTCTGCACACCATCATGCACGCGGACGCCATCCTGGTGGTCGAGGGCGGCGAGATCGTCGAGCGCGGACGGCATGACGAGCTCTTGCGCCGCTCGGGCCGCTACGCCTCGTTCTTCCGTCTCCAGCATCACGACACCAGCCCGCTGGGGCTGGCGCCAATCAGCGCAACCGCTTAGGAATTCTTATCACCCAAGAGCAGCGAGATCGCTTCATGAACGCCGCCTCCTACGTCATCCCGCTTCCGCCTCAGGCTTCGCTTCCCGTCGTCGGCGAGACCGGCCGTTATCCGGTGCGCCGGATCTGGTGCGTCGGCCGCAACTATCTCGAGCACATCCGCGAAATGGGCAATGACGAGCGCGCCCCGCCGTTCTTCTTCGCCAAGCACGCCGACATGCTGGTGCCCGATGGCGCCACCATCCCCTATCCGCCCCTCACCAAGGACCTGCATCACGAGGTCGAGCTGGTCGTCGCGATGAAGAGCGGCGGTCTCAATATTCCCGCTGAGAAGGCGCTCGACCATGTCTACGGCTATGCCGTCGGCATCGACCTGACCCGCCGCGACCTCCAGATCGCCTCGCGCAAGAAGGAGCGGCCCTGGGAGATCGGCAAGTCGTTCGACGGTTCGGCGCCCTGCTCCGCGGTGCAGCCGGCCTCGAAGATCGGTCATCCGTCGAAGGGCAAGATCTGGCTCACCGTCAACGGTAAGGAAGCCCAGAAGGGCGACCTCACCGAGCTGATCTGGAACGTGCCGGAGATCATCTGGCAGCTCTCGCAGCAGGTGAAGCTCGCTGCCGGCGACATCATCCTGACCGGCACGCCCGCCGGCGTGTCGCAGCTCCAGCCCGGCGACGAGCTCGAATGCGGCGTCGACGGCGTCGGCACGCTGAAGGTCTCGATCGGCCAGCCGGAGTGAAACTCGCACAGCGTCAAGCTCGGAGCGCAGGGCGGATTAGCGAAGCATAATCCGCCACCATGGGCGCGTGGCAACTGAGCACGTCGATTGTTGCTCCAGTCGAAAGGTGGATTACGCTTCGCTAATCCACCTACGCACTGGGAATCAGGACCCCGGAGTGCATTCCGGGGCTTTTCTATATTAGACTGATCCCGGGGCTCGGCCGGCGGGCCAGCATCGCGAATGCGCTGAAACGAGAGGATGTCTCGGATGCCGAACACGACCACGGAGCTTGAAGCACTCCTGATGCAGCGCTCGCTCACCGATCCCAAGCTCGTCGCGGCGTCGGAAGCAGCTCCGGACTTCCGGATCCTGCCGGATGCCACGGTGATCAAGATCGGCGGGCAGAGCGTCATCGATCGCGGCCGCGCCGCGGTTTATCCGCTGGTCGAGGAGATCATCGCTGCGCGCAAGGCCCACAAGCTCCTGATCGGGACCGGCGCAGGCACCCGCGCGCGGCATCTCTATTCGATCGCGGCGGGGCTTCGCCTGCCGGCTGGCGTGCTTTCGCAGCTCGGCGCCTCCGTTGCCGATCAGAACGCCGCGATGCTCGGGCAACTCCTCGCCAAGCACGGCATCTCCGCGGTCAGCAGCGCCGGGCTCTCGTCCGTGCCGCTGTTCCTCGCCGAGGTGAACGCCGTCATCTTCAGCGGCATGCCGCCCTATAGCCTGTGGATGCGTCCCGCGGCCGAGGGTGTGATTCCGCCCTACCGCACCGACGCCGGCTGCTTCCTCGTGGCCGAGCAGTTCGGCTGCAAGGCGATGATCTATGTGAAGGACGAGAACGGCCTCTACACCGCGAATCCCAAGACCTCAGAGAGCGCCACCTTCATCCCAAAAATCTCGGTGGCTGAAATGAAGGCCAAGGGCTTGCAGGACTCGATCCTGGAATTCCCGGTGCTCGATCTCCTCGCCTCAGCGCGCCATGTCCGCGAGGTGCAGATCGTCAATGGCCTCGTTCCCGGCAATCTGACCCGCGCGCTCGCGGGCGAGCATGTCGGCACCATCATCACTGCGAGCTGAAGAGATTAGCGCCATGACTGTCACCAACCAGATCAAGCACGTCGCCTCGCCGCTCGCACGCCAGACCCTTCTCGACGGCGATCTCACGCGCCCGGTTGCAGGTAGCCGCCCGATCAAGCTTCTGCCCTGGGTGCAGGTCGTCAAGATCGGTGGCCGCCTCATGGATCGCGGTCATGAAGCGATTCTCCCGCTCGTCGACGAGCTGCGCTCGCTGCTATCGGAGCATCGCCTGCTGATTCTGACCGGCGCCGGCGTCCGCGCCCGCCATCTCTACAGCGTCGGCCTCGACCTCGGGCTCCCCGTCGGGTCGCTCGCGCCGCTCGCCGCGAGCGAGGCCGGCCAGAACGGCCATATCCTTGCGAGCCTGCTCGCGCCGGAAGGCGTCTCCTATGTCGAGCACCCCACCATCGCGAGCCAGCTCGCCATTCATCTCTCGGCCGCCCGCGCGGTCGTGGGCAGCGCGTTTCCGCCGTACCACCATCACGAATTCCCGACCTCGCGCATCCCGCTGCATCGGGCCGACACCGGCGCGTTCCTGCTCGCCGACGCACTAGGGGCCGCGGGGCTGACGATCGTCGAGGACGTCGATGGCGTCTATACCGTCGATCCCAATGGCGCCGACGGCAAGAAGGCGGAGCTGCTGCGCGAGACCAACGTCGCCGAGCTTGACAAGCTCAAGGGCACGCTGCCGTTCGATCCCGCGCTGCTCGAAGTGATGGCGAACGCGCGGCATATCGCGCGCGTGCAGGTCGTGAATGGTCTCGTTCCGGGCCGGCTCACGGCGGCGCTGCGCGGCCAGCACGTGGGGACGATCATTCAGACCGGCGCCCGCCCGGCGTAGCGTCACCGCCAAGTCCACGAAAACAAAGCCCCGGAGCACGCTCCGGGGCTTCTTGCAATCAGTGGATTACGCTGCGCTAATCCACCCTACGCGCTTCGATCACTTCAACGCCGACATCACGATGAGACCGAGGATCAACGCCGTCAGCGAATATTTCAGCGTGTAGTAGACGTTGCGGTTCCATTCCTTGACCTTGCGGCTCGCAAGGTGGATCTCGTAGAGCTTGCCGAACACCTTGTTGAGCACGCCGACGCTCTCGCCATCGACGTTCTGGGTCGCCGACGCCTTGACGATGTGATGGCTGACCCAGCGATTCATCGCGGTCATGAAGCCAAACTTCATCGGGCGCTCGACGTCGCAGAACAGGATGATGCGGTTGACGTCGGTCGCGTTCTCGGCGCTGTGGATGAAGGTCTCGTCGAACATGAAGGCTTCGCCGTCGCGCCAGACGCATTCGACGCCGTCGACGAGAATCCGGCACTTGTTCGAGTTCGGCGTCACGAGGCCGAGGTGATAGCGCAGCGATCCGGCGAAGGGATCGCGGTGCGCGCCGAGCTTGCCGCCGGGCGGCAGCATCGCGAACATCGCGCCATGCACCGACGGAATCGAGTTCAGAAGCTCCACCGTCTTCGGGCACAGCGTGCGCGCCGAGGGCAGGAAGTCATCGTACCATTTCAGGTAAAAGCGCTTCCAGCCGCTCTTGAAGAACGAATAGAAACCCCAGTCGTTGTTCTTGGCGGCGGCGCGGATGAAGCCCTCATCGAACAGGCGCACCGCCTCGTCGCGGATCGTCTCCCAATTCTCGCTGAGTGGCTTCAGCTCGGGAAACTGCTCGACCGAGATCACCGGCTTGTTCGGCACCGCCGAGCCGGCATACATCAGCACGTTGTAGGGTGCGAGATAGGTCGAATGATCGCCAAGCTGGCGCGCAAAGCGGAGCCGCTGCTTGCCCCGGAAGTGGACGTAAATCGTTGATGCCGCAAGCACATAGAGGATGACAAGTTGCGGCGCAAAGAGCTGTTTCAGCATTTCCCCGATCCCAAGTGACCCAGCCGCGTCTCGTGTAGCCGGGCCCGCCGTCAGCGGCAAGGCGCCGCAGGCGGGTTCCGCCGTTCTCGGCACAGACAGTTGAGACGGCTGGGACTGCGATCAGGCCCGCGCGAGCGCCTGCAGCCCCTTGAAAGTGAGGCGCTTGGGGTCCCTGACGCCTTCGAGATAGAACCGGCGGATGAAGGTGGCGACGGCGTCGCGGTCACAATCGGTCAGCGCGACAACGGCGTCGACCGCGATCTTCTGGGCTTCCATTGGGCTACCCTTAGTTAGCGAGCACCCCGGCCGAGAGAGCCTAGGAGGCGCCGGTTAATCCGGCGTTAACCGTTTGGGCAGCATGGCCGATTCATCTCCGGCCTCGAATACGCAAAACAACGCATGGCGCGGTCGGCCCGTCAGCTCGCGGCGATATCGACGACCGCCTGGGCAAAGGCCTGCGGCGCTTCCTGCGGCAGGTTGTGCCCGATGCCGCCGGTGATCGTCCGGTGCTCGTACCTGCCGGAAAACATCTTCGCGTAGGCGGAGGGCTCCGGGTGCGGTGCCCCATTGGCATCGCCCTCCATGGTAATGGTCGGCACGGTGATCACCGGCAGGCCCGCCAGCCGTTGCTCGACCTCGGCATATTTTGCTTCGCCCTCGGCCAGCCCGAGCCGCCAGCGATAATTATGGATCGCGACGTCGACATGATCGGGATTGTCGAGCGAGGCCGCGCTACGGTCGTAGGTGGCGTCGTCGAAATGCCATTTGGGCGAGGCGAGCTTCCAGATCAGCTTGGCGAAATCATGCGTGTTCTTCGCGTAGCCTTCGCGGCCGCGCTCGGTGGCGAAATAGAACTGATACCACCATTGCAGCTCGGCAGCCGGCGGCAGCGGCATCTTGCCCGCCGCCTGGCTGGAAATCAGATAGCCACTGACTAAGACCATCGCCTTGACGCGCTCCGGCCAGAGCGCCGCAATGATGTTGGCGGTCCGCCCGCCCCAATCGTAGCCGGCGAGCGTCGCCTGCTTGATGTTGAGCGCGTCCATCAGCGCGACGAGGTCGACGGCGAGCGCCCCGGGCTCGCCGTTGCGCATCGTCTCGCCCGACAGGAAGCGCGTCGTGCCATAGCCGCGCAGATGCGGCACGATGACGCGAAAACCGGCCTCCGCCAGCGCAGGCGCGACATCGACGAAACTGTGGATGTCATAGGGCCAGCCATGCAGCAGGATCACCATGGAACCGTCGGCCGGACCGGCCTCGGCGTATCCCACGTTGAGGACGCCGGCATCGATCTGCTTGATCGCGGCAAAGGACGTGTTCGTACCCGGCTTGATCGCGGGCAAGGTCGAGGGGCTCGCCTTGCCGGACTGCGCGGCGGCAGCGCTGCCGAGAACGAATGGTGCGGCGACGCCAATCGCGGCAGTGGTCAGGAAACGACGACGCTCTCTGTTTATCTCTTTTGACATCTTCATCTCCTGCATTTGGAAAGGCGCGCAATGCGGCCGAGCAGCCGCTGAATCGCGACGGATGTACGCGCGATCAAGACGCGCCAAATGGCCGGTCTGCGATAAACACTCTTCGCGCGGCGAACGAGTCACAATTCAGCGAGTGTCGATGGCCTTCTTGAGAACCGCGAACTGCTTCTTCAACCGCGGCACGGCAAAATCCGTGAAGGCCCGCACCTTCGGGACCGAGAGCCGGCCCTGCGGCGAAATCAGGTGCACGGGCATTTCGGGATCCTCGTCGCCGGCAAGCACAATGTCGAGCTCGCCGCGATGCACCTGCTCGGCGACTTGATAGGAATACATCCGCGCGACGCCGCGCCCGGCGACGGCGGAAGCGACCGCTGCATAGGTGCTGTTGATCACGAGCCGCGGCGTGAACTGAACAGTTCGTGGCACCACCGAGCCGGGCTCCGGCGCAAACGTCCAGGAATTCGGCAGGTGGGCCATGGCGACGATCTGATGCTTGGCGAGATCGCCGGGCTGCACGATGCGTGGATGCTGGTTGAGATATCGCGGAGCAGCCACCACGACACGGCGCACGTCGCCGAGCTTCATCGCGACCATCGCGGAGTCCGAGAGAGGACCGATGCGGAGCGCCACGTCGATGCCCTCCTCGATCAAGTTGACCGCCCGGTCGAACAGCAACAGTTTTGCCGACACCGTCGGGTAAGCATCCAGGAACGTGTCGAGGATTGGCCGCAGCACCATCTCGCCGGAGACCACAGGCGCAGTGATCGCAAGCGTTCCGCGCGGCGCGGCACGCGGCCCCGCCGCGATATCGTCGGCCTCCTCCAGCTCGGTCAGCACGCGGCGGCAGATCTCGACATAACGCTCGCCCTCCTCGCTGAGCTTGATCGACCGCGTCGTGCGGTGCAGGAGCTCGGTGCCGACCCGCTCTTCCAGGAAGGCGATGGCACGGCTCACCGCGGCCGGCGACCGACCGAGTTTGCGGCCAGCAGCAGCAAGGCTGCCCTCCTCCACCGTAAGGACGAACACCTTCATCGCGTCGAGACGATCCATGCGCCTTCCGTTGCCCCAGCAAAGTCCGACCGCAAGCTAGGCGCTCGCGCGCGGCACGACAACCGCCGCAAGGGCTGATCCGCCATTCGATCGCGCCGCGAAAGAGTGTCTGCCGGACAGCGCGTATTCGCGCAGACCTCACCGCAGCGTACGTGTCACGGCGAGCCAGTCGCCAGCCGATTGGCACCCGTTCGCCCCAACAATAGGAGCCTATCATGGGTATCGAGCAGAAAGTCGCCATCATCACCGGTGCGTCACAGGGCATCGGCGCCGCCCTCGTCCAAGCCTACCGCGACCGCAATTATCGGGTCGTCGCAACGGCCCGTAGCATCAAGCCGTCGAGCGATGACGAAGTCCTCGCCGTTCCCGGCGACATTGCCGACTGGACCACCGCCGAGCGCGTGGTCTCGCAGGCTGTCGCCCGCTTCGGCCGCGTCGACACGCTGGTGAACAATGCCGGCATCTTCGTCGCAAAGCCGTTCACGCAGTACACGGCCGAGGACTATGCGGCGGTGATGGGCATCAACGTCACGGGTTTCTTCCGCATCACGCAGCTTGCCATCGCCGAGATGGAAAAGCAGGGCTCGGGTCACGTCGTCCAGATCACGACCACCCTCGTCGATCAGGCCAACTCGAACGTACCATCGGTGCTGGCTTCGCTAAGCAAGGGCGGGCTCGCGGCCGCGACGAAGTCGCTGGCAATCGAATACGCCAAGCGTGGCATTCGCGTGAACGCGGTTTCGCCCGGCATCATCAAGACGCCGATGCATCCCGTCGAGACGCATGCCCAGCTCGGCGCGATGCACCCGCTCGGCCACATGGGCGAGACGTCCGACATCGTCAACGCTGTGCTCTATCTCGAGCAAGCCGGCTTCGTGACCGGCGAGATCCTGCATGTCGACGGCGGCCAGAGCGCCGGCCATTGATCCGACAGGAGAGTTCACCGAGCCCATCGTCACCATTCAAGTGACCCGCGAAGGAACGACGGCCGGCGCGACGTCGCTCACCGCGGAGGAGAAAGCCGCGCTGATCAAGGGCTCGCGCCAGTTGCTGCTCGATGTCCTCGGCAAACCGCTGGATTCGACCTTTGTCGTGATCGAAGAGGTCGACACCTACAATTGGGGTTGGGGCGGCCTGCCCGTCCTCAAATTCCGGCGCCGCCGCGCGAGGCAACCAGGCTGATCCGTGCGCGATGAAGCGCGCAGGAGGATGACATGACCGAACTGAATGCAGATGCCCGCAAGCCCCACGCCAACGTCCGGCCGCATGAGCGGCCGGGGGCGGCCTGGCGGTTTGCAATGGCGGGCTTGTGTGCTTCGCTGGTTGGATTAGGTCTCGCTCGCTTCGCCTACACGCCGTTGATTCCAGCCCTGATCGCGGGCAAATGGTTCAGCGCTTCCGACGTTGTCTATCTTGGCGCTGCGAACCTCGCCGGCTATCTCGCCGGCGCGCTGATCGCGCGGCCCGCCGCCGCGCGCGTTGGCGCTGTCCGCGCGCTGCGCATCATGATGCTGCTCGCCACGCTGTCCTGCTTTGCCTGCGCGGTGCCGGTATCCTTCACCTGGTTCTTCGCCTGGCGTTTCCTGGCGGGCTTCACCGGCGGCATCATCATGGTGCTGGCAGCCTCGGTCGTGCTGCCGCACACCTCGCCCGCCAAGCGAGGCATCGTTGGCGGCGTGATTTTCGCAGGTGTCGGCCTCGGCGTCGCCGCCTCGGGCACGCTGGTGCCGCTGTTGCTGCAACAGGGTTTGCGGCAGAGCTGGTATGGGCTCGGGATTCTCTCCGGACTGTTGACCCTTCTCAGCTGGTGGAACTGGCCTGCGGACGGGCCGGCCGAAGCTGCGACTTCAGCTCATCATGCCAAGCATGGTCGCACCTCGCTCGCCGCCCGCGCCCTGTTGGTCCAGTATGGCCTCAACGCCGTGGCACTCGTGCCGCACATGGTCTTCATCGTCGATTTCGTGGCGCGCGGCCTTGGCCAGGGTATCGCGGCGGGATCACACTACTGGGTGCTCTATGGTCTCGGCGCGATCGTGGGGCCGCTGGTCACGGGCCATCTCGGCGACCGGAGCGGATTCGGCCCCTCTTTGCGCGCAGCTTTCCTGATCGAGGCCGCCGCAGTCCTGCTTCCGACGGTCAGCACCGCACCGGTCTCCCTGATCGTGTCGAGCGTGGTCGTCGGCGCCTTCACGCCCGGCATCGTTCCGCTTGTGCTCGGGCGCATCCATGAGCTCATCCGGCACAGCTCCGAGCAGCAGCGTGCCACATGGAGCCACGCGACCACCAGCTTTGCGCTGTTCCAGGCGGCCGCGGCCTATGGCTTCTCCTGGTTGTACGTGCAGACCGGCGGTGACTATCTGGTCCTGTTCGGTCTCGGCGGAGGCGCCGTGATACTGGCGCTGGCGATCGATCTCGGCCTTGCGCTGACTCTGCGCAAGCAATAAGCGCGAGGACGGCTGCACTCACGAATACTGCATCACGCCGTCGTCGACCTTGCCGAAGCGGAGCGAGACGATGTCGATTGCATAGTTCTGATACAGTCGCCACGGTCGCTTCGAGCCCTGCTTCGGCAGCTTTGCAATCGAGCGCTGTACATAGCCCGAGGTGAAATCGAGCGAAGGCTGGGCGGTGACCGTCGCATCGCCATTGTGCGGCACGCATTGGCGGAAATTATGCCGGTCCATGTAGTTGACGATCCGGCAGACATATTCGCAGGTGAGATCGCATTTCAGCGTCCACGACGCGTTGGTGTAGCCGAAGGCCGAGGCGAGGTTGGGCACGTCCGCGTACATCATGCCCTTGTAGGTCAGCGTCTTGGCAAAATCGATCACCCGCCCGTCGACGCTGATCTCGAGTCCGCCGACGATCTGAAGTACGAGCCCGGTCGCAGTGACGATGATATCGGCGGCGAGTTCGCTGCCATCCTTGAGGCGAATTCCGTCTTTCGTGAAGGTGTCGATCTCGTTGGTAACGACGCAGGCACGCTTCTCGCGGATCGCCATGAAGAGGTCGCCATCGGGCACCAGGCACAGCCGCTGATCCCAGGGATTGTAGCGCGGCGTAAAATGCGTCGCGACATCGTAGTCCGGTCCCAGCGCCATCTGGACGCCCTTCAGGATCAAGTCCTTCACCTTGGCGGGCCGACGCCGGCTGAGCTGGAAGAAGAATATGCCCCACATCACGTTGCGCCAGCGGATCAAATGATAGGCGAGCGTCGCCGGCAGGTTGCGGCGCAGCTGGTTGGCGAGCGGATCCTGCGCAGGACGCGACACGACATAGGTCGGCGAACGCTGAAGCATGACGACCTCCGAGGCTTTCTTCGCAAGCTCCGGCACCAGCGTCACGGCAGTGGCGCCCGATCCGATCACCACGACGCGCTTATCGGCGTAGTCGATGTCCTCGGTCCACTTCTGCGGATGCACGATGCGGCCTTTGAAATCCGTAGTGCCCTTGAATTCCGGCGTGTAGCCTTCTTCGTATTTATAGTAGCCGGAGCACATGAACAGGAAATTGCAGGTGAAGCGTACGATCTCGGATGCACCTTCGCTCGTCGGACGCTCGGCTTCGACGGTCCAGCGCGCATCCGGCGTCGACCACGACGCGCGCTTGACGCGATGGCGGACGCGGATCTTCCTGTCGATACCGTTCTCGGATGCCGTCTCGCGCACGTAGTTGAGAATTTGCGGCCCGTCGGCAATCGCCTTCGGATCGGTCCACGGCTTGAAGGAATAGCCCAGCGTGAACATGTCGCTGTCGGAGCGGACGCCGGGATAGCGGAACAGATCCCAGGTACCGCCGATGCAATCGCGCCCTTCGAGGATAACGTAGCTCTTGCCCGGGCATTTCGTCTTGAGATGATAGCCCGCGCCGATGCCGGACAGGCCGGCACCGACGATGAGGACGTCGAAGTGTTCTTGTTGCATGGTTTCCTCCGCCGCCCAAGATTGTCCGGCCATCATTGCCGCTCGTCAATCGCTAATCGGCCTCCGATGCAACCGGGAGGAGAATCCCGTAGTTTCCGGCCTGCAAAACAAAAAGCCCCGGATTGCTCCGGGGCTTCTGCATGTTGCGAGGCGATCGGACCTCAGTAGCGGTAGTGATCCGACTTGTACGGGCCTTCCTGCTTGACGCCGATGTAGTCGGCCTGGTCCTTGCGCAGCTCGGTCAGCTTGACGCCGATCTTCGCGAGGTGCAGACGCGCGACCTTCTCGTCGAGCGTCTTCGGCAGCACGTAGACCTTCTTCTCGTACTTGCCGTCCTTGTTGTTGGCGAACAGCTCGATCTGCGCCAGCGTCTGGTTGGTGAAGGACGCGGACATCACGAAGCTCGGATGGCCCATGGCGTTGCCGAGGTTCACGAGGCGGCCTTCCGACAGCATGATGATGCGGTGCTTGTCGGGGAATTCGATCTCGTCGACCTGAGGCTTGATGTTGGTCCACTTCAGATTGCGCAGAGCCGCGATCTGGATCTCGTTGTCGAAGTGACCGATGTTGCAGACGATGGCGCGATCCTTCATCGCGCGCATATGCTCGATGGTGATGATGTCCTTGTTGCCGGTCGCAGTGACGAAGATGTCGGCGCGGGGCGCGGCGTCTTCCATGGTCACGACCTCGTAGCCTTCCATCGCTGCCTGGAGCGCGCAGATCGGATCGACTTCCGACACCATCACGCGGCAGCCGGCCTGGCGCAGCGAGGCGGCCGAGCCCTTGCCGACGTCGCCGAAGCCCGCGACCATCGCCACCTTGCCCGACAGCATCACGTCGGTGCCGCGGCGGATGCCGTCGACGAGCGATTCACGGCAGCCATAGAGGTTATCGAACTTCGACTTGGTGACGCTGTCGTTGACGTTGATGGCGGGGAAGAGCAGCGTGCCCTTGTTGGCCATCTCGTAGAGGCGATGCACGCCCGTGGTGGTCTCTTCCGAGACGCCCTTGATGTTCTTGGCGATCTCGCCGAACCAGCCCTTGGGCTTCTCCTTCAACAGGCGCTTGATCAGGGCATAGAAGATTTCCTCTTCCTCGGAAGCAGGCTTGTCGAGGAAAGCGGTGTCGCTGTTCTCGGCGCGGACGCCGGCGTGCACCAGCATGGTCGCGTCGCCGCCGTCATCGAGAATCATGTTCGGCGTGCCGCCGCCGTGCCAGTCGAACAGCTTTGCGGTGTAGTCCCAGTATTCGGTCAGCGTCTCGCCCTTCACGGCGAAGACGGGAATGCCAGCCGCGGCGATCGCGGCGGCGGCGTGATCCTGCGTCGAATAGATGTTGCAGGAGACCCAGCGGATGTCGGCACCGAGCGCGGCGAGCGTCTCGATCAGCACCGCAGTCTGGATCGTCATGTGCAGCGAGCCGGCGATGCGCGCGCCCTTCAGCGGCTGCTTCGGACCGAACTCCTCACGGGTGGCCATCAGGCCGGGCATCTCGGTCTCTGCGAGCGAGATCTCCTTGCGGCCGAAATCGGCCAGCGAAATGTCCTTGACGATGTAATCGGTGAAGCCAGGCTTCGCATTCATGTCGAGCTTCCTGTTGTTTGAAAAACTCATTCCGGGGCGCTCGTGAAACGAGCGAACCCGGAATCCAGAGGTTCGAGATCCCGGGTTCACCGCTATCGTGGCGTCCCGGAATGACGGAATTGATCAGACTGCGCGCTTGAGCGGTTCGACGAGGTCGGTCTTCTCCCAGGAGAAGCCGCCTTCGTTGTCGGGCGTGCGCCCGAAATGGCCGTAGGCCGAAGTGCGCGCGTAGATCGGGCGATTGAGGTCGAGATGAGTGCGGATGCCGCGCGGGGTGAGATCCATTGCCTGCGCCGCCGCCTTCTCGAGTTGATCCTCCGGCACCTTACCGGTGCCGTGGGTGTCAATGTAGATCGACAGCGGGCGCGCCACGCCGATGGCATAAGCGAGCTGGAGCGTGCAGCGGTCGGCGAGACCGGCCGCGACGATGTTCTTGGCGACGTAGCGCGCGGCATACGCGGCCGAGCGATCGACCTTGGTCGGATCCTTGCCGGAGAACGCGCCGCCGCCATGCGGGGCCGCGCCGCCATAGGTGTCGACGATGATCTTGCGGCCGGTCAGGCCGGAGTCGCCATCGGGACCGCCGATGTAGAACTTGCCGGTCGGATTGATGTGCCAGATGGTCTTGCCGTTGATCCAATCCTTCGGCAGCGCCTCACGCACATAGGGCTCGACGATGTCGCGGACCTGGTTCGAGGTGAGATCCTCGACCAGGTGCTGGTGCGAGACCACGATCTCGCGCACGCCGACCGGCTTGCCGTTCTCGTACTGCACGGTGACCTGGCTCTTGGAGTCTGGACCCAGGACCTTCTCGCGGCCGGAATGACGCGCTTCGGAGATCAACCGCAGGATCTTGTGGGCATAGAAGATCGGCGCCGGCATCAGGTCGGGCGTCTCGTTGGTGGCGTAGCCGAACATGATGCCCTGGTCGCCTGCGCCCTCTTCCTTGACCTCGCCCGGCTGAAGCGCATCGACGCCCTGCGCGATGTCGGCCGACTGCGGATGCAGGAGGATCTCGATATCCGCGGTCTTCCAGTGAAAACCTTCCTGCTCGTAGCCGATGTCCTTGATCGCGCCGCGCACGACGCTCTCGATCTGCTCGTTGGTGACCGATGCGGGACCACGGGTCTCGCCCGCGATCACGACCTTGTTGGTGGTCGCGAGCGTTTCGCAGGCCGCGCGGATCTGCCACGGGTCAATGCCGGCTTTCGGTCCTTCGCGGTAGAACAGATCGACGATCTCATCGGAGATCCGGTCGCAGACCTTGTCCGGATGGCCTTCGGACACGGACTCGCTGGTGAAGAGATAGGACGCTCGCATCAGTAACCCCTTGTCCCGCCCCGTTGGGCAGTCGTTTGCGATGTTTACTTTTGGATGATGTCAATCGCGCCGGCGCGAGATGACGTAGGATTCGTCGTAAAACCAGAGCCCGTTGTACTTCCGCAGCACGTCCCTGGCAGCATCCAGAGTACGGCCGTTTTGAGTCATTTCCGTCAATCGGTCGTCCTCAATCTGAGCGACATACACCGCCGCATTCCACGCTGCAAAGGCCGTCGAGGTTCCGATGGTACCCGTCACCTCGTTGGGCAGCGCTTCCATATCATACCTGAAGATCGAGCGGTTATCAGCATATGCATTAAAATTTAGATCGCGGCCCAACGATCCGAGCTCATACTTAACTGCGCGCAATAGCTCATGACGGCTCACCGCGAAAGGATTTTCTCCGGGCCAGATCGCCTGGATCATTTCCATGCCCGGATCGTGACCATGAGAGTGAATACCGATCAGGCGCCCCCCTGGCCGCAATGCCCGCGCCAGAGGCGCAATGATCCGCTTTGCCCGAAAATTAACCGAGGACAGGGCGCGGTACGGCTGGGATGCAATAACCAGGTCGAAATTGGCCTCGGTCTGGCCCGGACGCGGAATGGTCGAATCCAGCAGGAATCTGTGATCCTCGCGATAGAGCACGAGGACGACGGGCCGCTCATAGAGCGGCATGGCCGTGCGCGGGCTGATCGCGGCGCGCCAGTTCTGCTCCAGGAACGGCCTCAGCTCGGCGATCTGCTGCTCGAACTCGCCCGAGGAAGCGCCCCGCAGCGGAACTTCGTGCCAGACGGTCGCGGCCGCCGCGGCGGGCGAGGCCGGCGTCAACCAGGGTGCCTCCGAGTAGAACATGTTGGTAAAGACGAAAACCGACGCGGGATGCTCAAAAATGCGGTCCGGCACCTTCTCCAACGTCAGGCGCAGGTCCTCGAGACTGAGCTCCTTGCCGGCGACATAGAACGGCATGTGCGGAAAGCGCTGGTGGGTGGCGCGCAGCACCCGCGCCAGCACGGTGCCGTCACCGACGCCCGCGTCGAATACGCGCAGAGCCGGTGGGCGCGGATGGATGCTGGTGAGCTCGAGCGCCACGCGCTCGGCGATCACGCGTTTCTCGCTGCAGGTATGGACGAACAGCAGGTATTTCTGCCGGTTCTCGAAAAAGCGGAAATTACCGCGCGGATCGCGCTTCTCCGGGGGCACCTGAAGCCCTCGCGGCGGCGGCAGGCCTCCGGTCATCGATGCGGCCATATAGGCCTGGATCCGCTCCAGCGTATCGATGGTGATGCGCTTACCCTCGCGCAGGCGCTGCACCAGCTTCCCATCGTTCACCGCCCGCCGGCCAAACGTCGATTCAGCCATGTCCGCCTTGCGGCAGAACTCGGTGATCTGGCTGAGGATTTCGTCGTTCTTCATGAGTGGGACGGAGGTGGGCAGCGGGTTGGAATAAGCAGTTCCTACCACGGCCTGCCCAATGGGGGAAGTTTGGGTTTTGAATAGATGGCTAGTGCCCTGCCTGACGGTTCAGTCGATCATCTCGTCGGCATTCGACAGCAGCGCGGGCGGCAGGACGAGGCCGAGCGCTTTGGCCGTTTTCAGGTTGATCAGGAGCTCGAACTTGGTCGGCTGATAAATCGGGATGTCGCCGGGCCTGGCTCCCTTCAGGATTTGGTGCACGTCCTGGGCCATGCGCCTGAGCAATTCCGCGAGGTCGACCGTATAGGCCATCAGTCCGCCGGCATCGACGTAATCGCGGTACGGACACATTGTCGGCAGGCGGTATTTCAGGGCGAGTTCGGCAATCAGCTGCCGGTGAGCGTAGAGGTCGCCTTCGCCCGTGATCAAGACTGCGTCCGGCCGTTGCTCGGCCATATCAGTGAAGACACGCTCGATCTCCGTGGTCGTCCCGATGTTCGGGACCATCGAGACCAGTGAAATTCCCAACCGGCTGCTGACATCGCGCAAGGCCTGCCCAAATGAGCCTTCCCACCCGTCACGCATCCCGAGGAAGGCGACGCTCGCAGCCTGAGAGACGGCCTCCTTCAGCAACGCGAGGCGCTTCCCCCAAATCTCGATGCCTGCGTCGAGCGTGATACCGGTCAGGTTGCCGCCGGGTCGGGCCAGACTGGCGATCAGCCCCGCCTTCAGCGGATCCAGCATAAACGCCACAAGCGGTATCGTGCTGGTCGTGGCCTTGAAGGCGACCACGACCGGATTGGTCCCGGTGACGATCAAATCCGGATTGCGCGCCACAATATCCCGGGCGAAATCAGCATAGCGCTCGTGATGCCCCTCGGCGGAATAGCGCTCGACGATCAGATTTTGTCCTTCGACGTAACCCAGCCGACGGAGCTCTCCGAAAAACGCGCGCCACGCCGTCCCCCCGCCCGTTTCGGTCAGGAGGCCAACGGGGATGGCCGGATGGAAGATCGCAATCCGCGGTGGCGTCCCCCGCTGCGCCCGCGCGGGTTGGATCGCCGTGGCAAGCAAGAGACCCGTTGTGAAATCCCGCCGCCTCATTGCACAACGCCTCTGGACGTCCGAGCAATGCCCGGATCGTATCAGGTTACGACGGCGTGACGCAGAGGAAATAGCAGGAGCCGGCCTTGCCGCACTGGCCCAACTCGATCTTCGTGTTGGGTCATTGTTTCTGCCCTTGAACCATCGTTCCCGCCCCGGCAACAAACAAGGGACGCTCACCCCCGGGATTCCGCCAAATGCGCCGCCTGCTTGTCGCGCTCTCTCTGCTTGTCTCAGCGTTCTGGAGCGCACCCGTCCTTGCGCAGTCGCGCAGCCAGCTCGGGCCGCTCTGCACCACAGACACCACGCCGGCCGACCAGCAGATCGATGCCTGCAACAAGATCATCGCGCTGAAGGTGTTCAAGGGCGGACAGCTCGCAACCGTCTATTTCTGGCGCGCAGTGGGCTGGAACAAGAAGGGCGACTACGCGAAGGTCATCGCGGATGCGACCGAAGCGATCCGCCTGGAGCCGAGCCAGGCGGTCTTCAACCTGCGCGGCTCGGCCTATTTCGACAAAGGCGAGTACGACATCGCGATCGCCGATTTCGACGACGCGCTGAAGCTCGGGCCGCCGAGCGGAATCATCTTCCACAACCGCGGCAACGCCTATCAAGGCAAGAAGGACTACGCCAAGGCGATTGCGGATTTCGACGCGGCGATAAAGGCCGACCCGAAATCGGCCTTCTCCTACCAGAACCGCGGCGCCTGCAAGGAAGCGCTCGGCGACCTCGACGCTGCGCTTGCCGACATCAACCAGGCCATCCGCATCGACCCCATCCTGTCGCAGCCGCTGGTGCACCGAACCACGATCTGGCGCGCCAAGGGCGAGCTCGACCGCGCCATTGCCGACGGCAGCGAGGCGATCCGGCTCGCCAAGGACAAGCCACCTGTCAACATCATGACGCCGCCGAACAGCGTGCTGATCTCGGCCTACACGTTCCGCGGGCTCGCCTTTGAGGCCAAGGGCGATTACGCACACGCCAGGGAGGACTACAAGGGCGCGCTCGGCGTCACTGCGTCGGACGCCGGCAGCAAGTCCAATCAGGCGACCGCAAAGGTGCGGCTGTCGCTGCTATCAGATGCAACCGTGCCAACGCCGCGCGATGCGCCGACCTCGACGGCGCAGCAGACGACAGCGCCCGCGCAGCAAGCAAGCACGGCGCCCTCGCCCGCTCCGGCAGGCCGCGGCAAGCGCATGGCGCTGATCATCGGCAACGGCGCCTATGCCCACGTCAAGGCGCTGCCCAATCCGCCCAACGATGCGCGCGCGGTCGCAAAGAGCCTGCGCGACATCGGCTTCACGGTGTCGGAGGGCATCGACCTCGATCGCGCCGCGATGCAGAAGATGACGCGCGACTTCCTGCGCGATGCGGCGCGGGCGCAGGTCGCGGTGGTCTACTACGCCGGCCACGGCGTGCAGATCGACGGCCGCAACTATCTCATCCCGATCGATGTGGAGCTGAAGGCAGGCGCCCACCTGACGGAGGCGATGATCGACATGGATACGATCATGACAGGCCTCGATGATCAGGTCCGCACCAACATCCTGATCTTCGATGCCTGCCGTAACAACCCGATGGCGCCGCAGATCGCGAGCGCAGGCGCCAATCGCGGCATCGAGGCCGCCTCGGGTCTCGCGGCTCCGACCAGTCTCGGCGCGGGCGCGACGCTGGGGGCCGGCACGCTGATCGCATTCGCCACCGCGCCCGGCCAGGTTGCGCTCGACGGCGAAGGCGCCAATTCGCCATTCTCGTCGGCCCTTTCCCGCCATATCGGCACGCCTGGGCTCGAGGTGCAGCAGATGCTGACGCGCGTGCGCGCCGAGGTGGTCTCATCCACCAGGAACAAGCAGGTGCCGTGGTCGAACTCGTCGCTGCTGGGCGAGGTTTATCTGGCGGAGAAGTGAGGGCGCTGGCGCGCTGCCCAACAGGAGCGCGGCGCTGCTCGCATCACGCTCAAGTGTCATCGCCCGGCTTGACCGATCCAGTATTCCAGAGACAGTGCAAGGTACGGAAAAGCCGCGGCGTACTGGATTCCCCGCCTTCGCGGGGAATGACAGCGGTAGGGCGTCCCGTCACTCACGTGACGGATTACGTGGTGCTCTTAGTTGCCCCACACTTCCTTCGCGATCTCAACCGCCAGGCTGAGCTTGGCCCACTGCTCCTCCTCGGAGAGGATGTTGCCTTCCTCGGTCGAGGCGAAGCCGCACTGCGGGGAGAGCGCGAGCTGCTCCACCGGCGCGAACTTGGCGGCTTCCTCGAGACGGCGCTTGATGTCGTCCTTCTTCTCGAGCTCGCCGAACTTCGAGGTGATGACGCCGACCACGACGACCTTGTTGCCCTTGGGCAGGAAGCGCAGCGGCTCGAAGCCGCCGGCGCGGTCTGAGTCATATTCCAGGAAGTAGCCGTCGTAGTTGGTGCCGGCGAGCAGGGTTTCGGCGACCGGCTCGTAGCCACCCGAGGAGATCCAGGTCGAGCGGAAATTGCCGCGGCAGACGTGGGTCGAGATCACCATATCCGCGGGCTTTTCGGCCAGCGCGTAGTTGATGATGCGCGAATAGATCTGCTGCAGACCATCGGGATTGTCGCCGCGCTCGCGCGCCTTCTTCAATTCGTCCTGCGAGCAGAGATAGGCCCACACGGTGTCGTCGAACTGGAGATAGCGGCAGCCGGCGTCGTAGAAGGCCTTGACGGCCTTGCGATAGGTCTTGCCGAGGTCCTCGTAGAAAGCATCGAGATCGGGATAGACGTCCTTGGAGATCGCCTTGCGGCCGCCGCGGAAATGCAGCACCGCGGGCGAGGGAATCGTCATCTTGGCGGTGACGTGGGCCTGATCGGCATACTTCTTCAAGAACTTGAAGTGGTCGAGCATCGGGTGGTGGTCGGGGAAATCGAGCTTGCCGATCACCCGCACCGCGTCATGCCGTGTCTCGACGCCCGCGAACTGGATGCCGGTGTCCGGGTGGAATATTTCGCACCCGGTGAGCTTCGCCAGGAAGTCGAAATGCCACCAGGAGCGGCGGAATTCGCCGTCAGTCGCGAGCTTCAAGCCGATCGAGGCCTGCTTGTGCACGACCTTCTCGATCTCCACGTCCTCGATCTTGCGCAGATCATCGGCCGAGATCTCGCCCTTCTCCAGCTTCGCGCGAGCTTCCTTGATCTTCGCCGGACGCAGGAGGCTGCCGACCTCGTCGGCGCGGAAGGGGGCCTTGGTTCGCTGCATTGGTTCACTCCCGAATTTTCAATAGCGTTTTCAAGCGAAGTGGGTACCGGTTCGCGTGAAGAAGACGCGTCAGACAGACTAGTGGGCGGCCGCCCCGGCGACGCCCAGATGGCGCTCGAGGACCGATGGGTCGGCCTTCAGCGCGGCGCTCGGGGCGTCGTGGACGATCGTTCCGCGCTCCAATATCACAACGCGGTCGGCAAGCCCCAGAATCTTTTGGGCGTTCTGCTCGACGATGATCGAGCAGATGCCGCCGGCCCGGGTGATGGTCCCGATCGCCTTCAGAAGCTCCTCGACGATGATGGGCGCAAGACCCTCGGTCGGCTCGTCCAGCAACAGGACCTTGGGATTGAGGGTCAGCGCGCGGCCGATCGCCAGCATCTGCTGCTCGCCGCCGGAGAGCTGGTTGCCAAAATTGCTCCGCCGCTCCTTCAGCCGCGGGAACATCTCGTAGACCTTCTCGACCGTCCAGAGGCCGGGCTGAGCCACGGCGGTCATGTTCTCCTCCACCGTCAGCGAGCGGAAGATGTTGCGCTCCTGCGGCACCCAGCCGATGCCGGCGCGCGCGCGCTGGTCGGGCCGCAGCGCGGTGACATCGGCGCCGGCGAGCGCGACCCAGCCGGAAAAGCGCCGGGTGACGCCGACGATGGAGTTGATCAGCGTGGTCTTGCCGGTACCGTTGCGGCCCAGCAGCGCCAGCACCTGCCCCTCGGCGAGGCGTAAGGACATGTTGGGCAGCACCACCGCCTCGCCGTAGCCGGCGCGAAGTGAGTCGATTGCGAGCAGGTCAGACATTGACCGCCTCCTCGCCGAGATAGACGGCCTTGACTTGCGGGTCGCGCGCCACTTGATCCGGCGGACCCTCCGTGAGCAGCGCGCCGGCAACCAGTACCGAGATGCGGTCGGCGAACGAGAAGACGAGATCCATGTCATGCTCGATCAGGAGCACGGTGACGTCACGGGGCAGCGCTGCGACTACGGCCAGGATGTCGTGGCGTTCGCTTTCGGGCACGCCGGCGGCGGGTTCATCTAACAGCAGCACGCGCGGCTTGGCCGCGATTGCGACCGCGATCTCGAGCAGACGCTGCTTGCCGTAGGGCAACGTCACGGTCTGCTCGTTCATGACGTCGAGCAAATGGAAGTGTTTGAGGAGCTCGGCGATCTCGCCATTGACGTCGCCGCGGGTGCCCATGCGCCGCCACCAGTCGCCGCCATGGCCGAGGCGTTCGGAAACCGCTAGCCCAATGGTTTCGAGCGGCGTCAGGTCGGGATAGAGCTGGTTGATCTGGAAGGTGCGCGACAGGCCGCGCAGCACGCGCTTGTGCACGGGTAGATGGGTGATGTCCTGACCTTCGAGCAGGATGCGCCCCGAATTCGGCTTGAGCGCGCCGGTGAGCTGGTTGATCACCGTAGTCTTGCCGGCGCCGTTCGGACCGATCAAGGCGTGGCGGGCGCCCTGCTCGATCTTGAGCGACAGGTCGCGCGTCACGCGCAGGCCGCCGAAGGTCTTTTCGAGATTCCGGGTTTCGAGCGCGATGGTCATGCGTCGCCCTCCGGCACGGCGACGACCGCCTTGCGACCGGCAATCTGCTTGATAATCAGGTTGGGAACGAAGAGGACCCAGCGATGCAGGCGCTGGCGGCCGACCAGCACGATCACGACCAGCACGAGGCCGATCCAGAATTGCCAATATTGCGGGGTGATGGTCGAGAACCATTCCTGGAGCATGCGGAACACAACCGCGCCGATCAGCCCGCCATAAAGATAACCGGTGCCGCCGATCACGAGCACGAGCATCAGGTCGGCGGAACGCTCGAAAGCAAACACGTCGAGCGAGGCGATCGCGGTGGTCTGGGTGAACAGCCCGCCCGCAATCCCCGCGTAAAACGCGGCGAGCGTATAGATCGCGATCAGGCGGCGGTTGACGGGAATGCCGATGGCGGCGGCCCGCAGCGGATTGTTCTTGATGGCGCGCAGCGACAGGCCGAACGGCGAATGCACGATGCGGCGCGCAAGCAGAAACAGGACGAACAGGACGGCGACGGAATAGAAGAACCCGGTCTTGCCGAACATGTCGAAGGCAAGCACCCCAAAAATCGGCTGCATCTCGATGCCTTGCAGGCCATCGGTGCCGCCGGTGACGTTGGAGAAGCGCTCGGCGAGCGCCTCGAGCAGCAGCGCGATGCCGAGCGTCACCATCAGACGGGTCAGATCGACGCCGCGGATGACCAGGAAGCTGGTGGCAAAGCCGAGCACCATCGCAGCAAGACCTGCGACAATAAGCGCGATCACGGGTTCGTTGATGATTCCGTGCAGCGCAAGAAGCCCCGCGCCATAGGCGCCGACGCCAAAGAAGGCGGCATGACCGAGCGAAACGATACCGGCATAGCCAAGGATCAGATCGAGCGACATCGCAAACAGCGCAAGCCGCACGATGTCGGTCATGATCAGGTAGCGCGAGGGAAACACGAAGCCGCAGGCCAGCACGATCAGCCAGAATGCGACTTCGCCATAGTGCCAGCGCGCATGTCGCTGGGCGTGATAACCGACGTCGGATGCAGCGCTCATCGGCTCAACTCAACGCGCGGCCGTGCGGCCGAACAGGCCGTTCGGGCGCCAGATCAGGATCACGATCATCATGGTGTAGATCACGAACGGACCCATCTTGGGCACGTAGTACTTGCCGGCGACGTCGCCGATGCCGAGCAGCAGCGACGCCAGAAATGGACCGGTAATTGAGGAGGAGCCGCCGACGGTGACCACGATCAGGAAGTAGATCATGAATTTCAGCGGGAAATACGGATCGAGCCCGAGGATCTCCGCGCTCAGCGCGCCGCCGAGGCCCGCGAGGCCGCAGCCGAAAGCAAAGGTGAAGGCGAACACCTGTGGCACGTTGATGCCGAGGCCACTCGCGGCGCGCGGATCGTCGACGGCGGCACGCAGACGGCTGCCAAAGCGGGTCTTCGCCAGCACGAGCTGGAGCGCGATGGTGAGGAGCCCGCAGATGATGATGATCATCAGGCGGTAGCGGCCGATACCGACGCCGAACAGGTCGAACTGGCCCTGGAGCGCCGCCGGCAGATTGATGAACACCCGCGACGATCCCATGACGTAGTCGACCGCGGCGACCGACATGAACGTCAAGCCAATCGTGAACAGCACCTGGTCGAGATGGCTGCGCGCATAGAGGTGGCGGTAGAGCGTTCGCTCCAGCGCGATGCCGATCACGGCGGCGGAGACGAAGGCGAGCGGTAGTGCAGCGAAAAACGGCCAGCCCTGCTGGTTGACCAGCACGGCGCAGATGTAGCCGCCGGACATCGCAAAGGCGCCGTGCGCGAGATTGACGAAGTTCATCAGGCCGAGCGTGACCGCGAGCCCGCAAGCGAGCACGAACAGCAGCATGCCGTAGGCAACGCCATCGAACAGGTTGGTGAGGATTGCGGTCATCGAGGGCAGATCGTTGTCGAAAAGATATGAGGTCTGCTGTGCTCCCTCTCCCGCTTGCGGGAGAGGGCTGGGGAGTGGGTCTCTCCGCAATGGGACAATCCCCGTATTGAGCGAGCCCTCACCCGTCGCTTCGCGCCGACCTCTCTCGCAAGCGGGAGAGGTTTAGAAGAGCGCGTCACTTCTTGGTCTTGCCGAGATCCTTGACGGCTTCGAACGTCTGGAATTCGACATTGTAGAGCTCGCCGTCGACCTTCTCGACCTTGCGGATGTAGATGCTCTGCACGATGTCGCGGGTCTCGGGATCGATCGAGATCGGGCCGCGCGGGCTCTCCCACTTCTGCCCCTTCATGGCCTCGATCAGCTTGGTGCCGTCGGTGTCGCCATTCGTCTTCTTGAGCGCCTCGTAGATCAAATGGATGCCATCATAGCCGCTCACGGCCATGAAGCCCGGACGGTTGCCGAACGCCTTCTTGTAGGCAGCGACGAAGTCCTTGTTCATCTGCGAGGGATGCGCCGCGGAGTAGAGATGCGCGGTCACGGTGCCCAGCACGGCATCGCCCATGTTGTTGAGGAGATCGTCGTCGGTGACGTCGCCCGGCCCGATCACCTTGATGCCTGCCTTGTCGAGGCCACGTTCGGCATACTGCTTCATGAAGTTGCCGCCCTGGCCGGCCGGCACGAACACGAAGATCGCGTCGGGTTTTGCGTCCTTCATGCGCTGGAGAAACGGCGCAAAGTCGGGATTGGCGAGCGGCGTCTTGACCTCTTCGACCACCTCACCGCCGCCGGCGACAAAATGCTCCTTGAAGAAGTTGAGCGCGTCATTGCCCGGCGCATAGTCCGAGGTCAGCGTCGCGACCTTCTTGATGCCGTTCTTCACCGCCCAATCGCCGATGATGGTCGAGGACTGCGCCAGCGTGAAGCTGGTGCGCACGATGTAGGGCGAGCGCTCGGTGATGATCGAGGTGCCGGCCGCCATCACGACTTCCGGAATCTTGGCTTGGGTGGCGAGCGGCGCAGCGGCGAGTGCCGCCGGCGTCACGCCGAAACCGGCGATGAAATTGACCTTGTCGTTGACGATCAGCTCCTGCGCGGCCGTCTTGGTCTTATCTGGAATCGCGGCATCGTCCTTGACGATGATCTCGACCTTCTTGCCGGCGACGGTGTCGCCCTTCTGCTGCATGTAGAGCTTGATCGCGTTCTCGATCTGCTTGCCGGTCGAGGCCTGGCCGCCGGTCATTGGCAGGATCAGGCCG
The DNA here is from genome assembly GCF_059803475.1 of Bradyrhizobium sp. UFLA05-89. Lineage (NCBI taxonomy): Bacteria > Pseudomonadati > Pseudomonadota > Alphaproteobacteria > Hyphomicrobiales > Nitrobacteraceae > Bradyrhizobium > Bradyrhizobium sp. UFLA05-89. The sequence goes on from NZ_JBANBA010000057.1 coordinate 48,195, forward strand.
ACCTTCACGGTATCCTCCGCCCTGGCAGGCGCGACGGCCGCAAGGCCCGCGATAGCGGCCACCGCGGCGGCCCGAGAAAACACGTTGCGTTCGAACATCAGATGTCCCTCCCCTTCATTCTCGACCTCTCGTGTGCCGGACCGAGCGCCTGGTCCTTGCCTCACCCTGGCTCGCGCGCGAGCGTTGTCGCGCGCCACATGGCGTCTTTCGCGCCCCCATTGTCAATCGGACGTTTGGCGACCATTCGGCGCAAGCCGCGTTCCGGTTGCCAGCAGCGGGAGCCGTATTGCGGTTACGTCGAGGTAACCCGAGCACCCCGACGCTAGCCATACTATTTGTACGCTTGTACAAATAAAATGGACTTGTCAACGAAAAACCCCGTCGCCGAACAGGGCACTTTGTCGCGAAGCCGCCGCGGCAGTCCACAGATGGGACGAGCGGCGTGGATGGAGGATCGTCTTCTCCTTGCAGAATCTGTATATCCGGAAATTCTCTAGCCGGCCCTGAAATGGTATCAAATTACCCATCTCGAATAAGTCTATTTTACCTTGTTGATGGCTCGTCTCCTCGGCGCCGGCTCCAGCCGGCCTCCGGCTAACCCGTTCCGATTCCCTACGCTACTTACAATGTCGAAACGTTTCAGCAGTCTCCTGATCCTCCTCGTGCTCGCTGCGGCGCTGTCGGGCTGCGGTACAGTCAACGAGAAGTTTGTCGCCGGGATGGGCGATTACGTTCCGCAGTGGGCCGGCGGCCTGCCAGCCGACGCCCCTCCCCGCCCGGGCACGCCGCAATACGACGCCTGGATGAAGGAACGCGAACGCAAGCGGATGATGCCGGCTGCGGATCGCGAAAAAGGAGAGCAGGCGCAGAAAGGCACCACGGGCGCGACATCAGGCGACGCGGTGCATTGAATGGCGAATGGCGAATAGGGAGTAGCGAATAGGAAGCTCCGCTTCTTCCACCCACTATTCGCCACTCGTCATCCACTAATCCACGAACACCACGGTCTTGCGCCCGTTGAGGATGACGCGGTCGTCGAGATGGTAGCGCATCGCGCGCGCCAGCACGCGGCGTTCGATGTCGCGGCCCTTGCGGACGAGATCCGCCGGCGTGTCGCGATGGCTGATCCGCTCGACGTCCTGGTCGATGATCGGACCTTCGTCCAGATCGCGCGTGACGTAATGCGCGGTCGCTCCAATCAGCTTCACACCGCGCTCATGAGCCTGGTGATAGGGCTTTGCGCCCTTGAAGCCCGGCAGGAACGAGTGGTGGATGTTGATGCAGCGTCCCGACAGCTTTGCGGATAGATCGTCCGACAGGATCTGCATGTAGCGGGCGAGCACCACGAGATCGGTCTTCGTCCTGGCGACGAGATCGAGGATCTGCCCCTCCTGCTCGCGCTTGGTTTCCCTGGTGATCGGCAGATGGTGGAACGGGATCTCGCCGAAATCGAGCCCGGCATAGGCCTCGCGCGGATGGTTGGAGACGATCGCGGTCGGGCTCATCGGCAATTCGCCGGTCCGCCAGCGATAGAGGATGTCGACCAGGCAGTGGTCGGACTTCGACGCCAGCAGCATCACGCGGCGATGCGCGGCGCGGTCGCGCATCTGCCATTCCATGCCGAAGCGCTCCGCGATCGCGGCAAAGCCGGTCTGCAAGGCCGACAGTTCGACGGCGAGATCGGCCGCCGTGAACACGACTCGCATGAAGAACTTCTTGGTCTCGACGTCGTCGAACTGCTGGGCGTCGAGAATGTTCTGTCCGTTATGGGCAAGGAAGGTCGACACTGCCGAGACGATGCCGGGGCGATCCGGACAGGAAAGCGTCAGAACGTATTGATGGTCGGGCATGAGCTTGATGAAGGTTTGGGCAAACGATACGGAACAGGCCGATTTGCGCCCTGCTCTATCACCGGCGCCGGCCTTGCGCCAATCCCAAGAGCGGAGTCAGGATGAACGTAACATTGCAATTGCAAAGCGAGGCTCGACCATGGCCGACCGGCTGAACGGCTACCGCATCCTGATCCTGGAAACGCGCGAGGAGGCCCAATTTTCCAAGCTTCTCGCCGAACAAGGCGCCGACGTCGTGCAATGCCCGATGTTCGCCATTCACGACGCGCCGGATCCCGCGCCGGTCGAGGCCTGGATCCGACGCTGTATCGACAAGCCGCTCGACGACCTCGTGCTGATGACCGGCGAAGGCCTGCGACGGATGATGAAGCTCGCGCGCGAGCGCGGGATCGATCAGGCGTTTGTCGCAGCGCTCGCCAAATCGCGAAAATTCACCCGCGGGCCGAAGCCGGGGCGCGCCCTGCGCGAGGTTGGGCTGGAGGCGCAGCAGACCACGGAAAAGCCGACCACCGAGGGCGTCATCGAGATGCTGGCAAAGATCGATCTCGGGGGGCACCGCCTCGGCCTGCAGGTCTATCCGGACAAGGATCACAGCGCGCTGATCGGCTCGCTCGAGGCGCAAGGCGCCGAAGTCGATACCGTGTTGCCCTATGTCTACGATCCGAAGGCGGCGGATACGAATATCGTCACCGCGATCGACGACATGGCGGAAGGGCGGATCGATGCCATCGCGCTCACCAATCTAGGCCAGGTGCGCCGCCTGATCGAAGCCGCGAGGGCGCATGGCACCGAGGCGCGCCTGCGCGCTGGGTTCGAGCGGACGCTGATTGCATCGGTGGGGCCGGCTGTCTCGAGCGAGCTCGCGGCGCACGGCTTGCGCACCGACGTCGCACCGGTGGAAGACCACTACTTCATGCGCCCGCTCATCTCGGCGGTGGCGGCGGCGCTCGCAGAGAAACGGCCGAACGTGGCGGGTCAATCGCCAGGCACCTAGCCCGCCACCTGCGAGGCGGCCGACATCAACTCCTGTGGGCTCGGCGCTCCGAACATGCGTTGGCCGCCGTCAGGAACCTCCGTAAACGTCCAGCGCACGATCCCTTCCCGATCGAGCAGGAACTGGCCGAACAGCTGGCCTTGGCCGGTCGCCGCCATGCGCTGATCGGCTTCCATCATCTCGTAGCCGTCCTTGTTGTTGAGGTACTCGGCCGCCGCCGGCCGATTCATCGGCCCGGGCAATTCGCCTGGCATCGCGACCGGCATGCTCATGACCACATCCATGCCCACCTTACGCGGCCACTCGGTTTCGTTTTCCGTGAACTCGAGATTGGGCAGGCCGAACGCGCGATGCGAGACCCGCTCGGGGTCGGACGCGGCGAGCAGGTTGGGCAATGGATGATAGCGGAAGTAGAGCCGCGCGCGATCGATCGGCGTATTGACGACCGTGAGACTTTCGATGCCCTTCCCGCGCAGCGCGCCGTCAAGCTGCGCCTGCGCCGCGATATGGCGCCGGCAGAACGGGCAGTGCAGGCCACGAAACAAGCCGACCAATATTGGACTGTGCCCGCGATAATCCTCGAGTGCGATCTTTCCTTCGCGCGTGATGGCGTCCAGCACGATGTTTGGTGCGCGATCGCCCGGTTGAAGTGGTCCATCGAGATGGCGGTCTGACATCATTGAACTCCCTCACATTGGCTAGTCAAGAAACGGCAGTACGATCAGTCCAGCAGGATCAAGCCCGTGCCGGGCGCAGACGTCCTGGGCTAGCGCGAAATATCGCTCGGCCTCGGGCATGTCGCCGCGATCAAGGTTCAGCGTCGCAAGACCATCATAGCACGGAAACAGCTGCTGCGGCTCGCCGGTTTCGTTCGCCACCTCGATGGCCTCGTTGTAGCAGCGGACGGCGAGGTCGGGACGGAAATGGCATTGATGGATCTGCCCAAGAACGATCAGCGGCACCGGGAGATGCTCGCGCTGGTCGAGCGCACGATCGATCTCGACCGCCTTTTCGGCAGCCGGCACTCCCTCGTCGGTACATCTGTCCGTGAAAGTGCAACAGGCGACGGCAAAGTTGGCGAGGAGTCGCGCCTGGAAGCCGAGATCGCCTATGCGATGCGCCACCCCGAGTCCGCGCCGGCAAACCTCCATGGCTTGCGCCGGATCGACGATCGTATAGAGCACGCTGAGGTTGGTGTAGCCGCGACACGCCGCGTTGAGCAGGCCGGCGGCTTCCGCTGCCGCGACACTTTGCTCCACCTCGCCCACGGCCTCTTGGTGCCGTCCAAGCCGCGCCAGCGCGACCCCCTTGGTGTTGAGCGCCTCCGCAATGGCGCGCGCCGCCTCGAGCCCGGCCTGCCCGTCCGCGTCCGCCGGCACGGACCTCGCATAGCCGAGTGCCTCCTCCGCCCATCTTGCGGCAGCGACGTGATCACCCACGCGAAACGCAAGGCGGCCGCGTTCTTGCAGGAGGTGCGCCCACTCGATCGGCGCCTCGATGCCGCCAAGCCGGTCAGCCGCTTCGGCATAGTGCGCCTCTGCCTTGATGCGCTTGCCGGCGTCCCACAACAATCGGCCGAGCTTGCGAAGAATTCGCGCTTCACCGATGCTGTCCCGCGCGGTGCGGTGCCCCTCCAGGGCACTCTGGTAGTGCTCCTCGGCAGTACTTCGGCGGCCGGCCACGCGACACAGGTCCGCGATGCGCTCGCACAAGACCAGGCACTCCGGCTCCCGTTCGCTACCGGTCGACAGCACGGAGAGGGACTGCTGGTAGAAACGCAGGGCATCGTCGTTGGCATAGCTCGCGCGCGCGCGATCGCCGGCCGCGCGCAGATAACGCGCTCCTTTCGGCTTGCTTGCACTCAGACTGAAGTGGTGTCCAAGCAAGATGAGATCTTCGAGCCGCTCGGGCTCGTTGCCATAGAGCCGCTCCAGAGCGGCACCAATGCGACCATGGAGCTCGATCCGTCGCTGCAATAGCAGGTTCTGATAGATCACGTCCTGGAGCATGGTTTGCGTGAAGCGATAGCTCCGCAGCGAAATCGAGTTCGAGCCTGCGACCTCCTCGATGATCTCGGCGTCGCACAGACGTTCGAGCCCTGCCTCGACCCTCGCCCGCTCCGTTGCTGTCGCACCGAGAACAGCCGCATCAAAGCGCGGACCGATCACCGCAGCCTCCTGAGCCAGGCGGCGCACCTCGTGCGGCAGCCGGTCCAGGCGCGCCAGCAAAAGCGCCTGAACGCTTGCCGGAATATCGGTAGCGGCTTCATCCGACTTCATCCGCCACTGCGCACCATCACGCTCCAGGGCGCCGGCTTCGATGAGGCCGCGAATGATCTCCTCGAGGAAAAGCGGGTTGCCGCTCGCGCGCTCGAGGATCCTACTGAACAGATGTCCCGGTGCCTCACGCCAACCATGACTGAAGTAGGCCGCGAGCAATTTTTGTCCGTCAGCATCGCCAAGCGGAGACAGCCGAAGGGTCGTGTGACTGATCCGACTCGAACCGAACTGATCAAGCTCGAGCATTGGCCGATGGGTGAACAGCAGCATCAGGCGCGTCCGCTCCAGCCGATCCATAAGGAATCGCAGTGCTTCAAGCGACACCGCATCGGCCCAGTGCAGGTCCTCGACGATGATCAGAAGCGGTGACAAGGCGAGGCGGCGTTCGAAGACGGTGCGGATCGCGAAAAAGATCTGTCGACGGAGCTGTTCGGGCTCGACATGCCTGAGCACCGCGCTGGGGTCGCCGAGGCCAAGAACGTGCAGATAGAGGGGCATCAAGCGGTCGGTCTCCTCGGCCGCGAGGCCAAGCTCCGACAGCGCTTCGGCAAGCTTCGCCTCCGCCTCTGCGGCGCTGGCCTTCTGCGCGATGCCATAGGCGCTGCGCAGCACCGCGGCGAGCGTGCCGTAGGATTGTTCGCCCAGAGGCGAGCAGACGGCCTGCCGGATCGCCACACCCGCGAAGCGATCCTCATCGCGGATGCGAGCGACGAATTCGTTCACCAGGCGCGTTTTCCCGATTCCTGCTTCGCCGACCAGCCGCACCAGTTGAGCCGCGCCGCTGCACGCGCGATCAAGGCTGCCGATCACGCGGGCAAGCTCGGTGTCGCGCCCGATCAGGGGCGCGCTGAGGCCCAGCGTGTCGAGGCCTCTTGCTGCACGGGGCGTCTCGAGCGCCCCCTTCAGACGATGGACCAGGACGCTACCCATCTTGCCCTTGAGCGAGACCTCGCCAAGCGAGTCATAGGAGAAAGCATGCCGGGTCAGACGGTGGGTCAGCGGCCCGACCAGGATCTCGCCCGGAGGCGCCATGGACTGCAATCGCTGTGCGGTATTCACCGTGTCGCCGGTTACCGAATAGGATTTGGCAACACCCACCCCCAACCCTCCCGCAACGACATGCCCGGTGTTGATACCGACATGGAGCAGCAGCGGTGCGCCGGCATACGCCTTCGCGCGTTCGCTGAGGCGCGCCGTCCGGCTGATCATGTCCAGAGCCGCGCGGATCGCCCGCTCCGGGTCGTCCTCGTGCGCGGCTGGCGCACCAAAAAGAGCAAGCAGCGCATCGCCGATGAATTTGTCCACGAAGCCGCCAAAGCTCTGCACCGCGGCCGTCAGCTCCTCGAATAATTCGTTCTGAAGCGTCTGCATGACCTCGGGGTCGAGCCGCTCGCTCATCGCAGTGAAGCCGCTGAGGTCGGCAAACAGCACGGTGATGGTACGACGATTTGCCTCGCTATCGATCTTCTCGGGCTGCGGTCGAAACGCGTGTTGAGTCTCAACCGTCGGCGCAAGCGGCGGAGAGGAGGACCTGATCGGGATGATCGTCGGGCTCGTCCGCACCGATGCCTGCCCGCCGCCTTGGGGGGCCTCACAGACGAGAGCGCCGCATTTCGGGCAATATGCGAAATCCGGCGCGCATGGAAAGCCGCAGCCAGGGCACGCGCTCGGCTGCTTCGTGCCGCACTTCGGGCAGAAGGCAAAGCCACTCTGAACCTCGAAACCGCAACCCGAGCAGTTCATGGCCCAAGACCCTGTCCAAGACCTTTCATGGCCCAAGACCTCGTGTACGCCGCGATGGCGCGATCCCCTGGCCCCTGCCGAATGGGTCCGGGGTGTGGACCAGAATGGGCTCGGCGCGCCGGAAGAGCAAGCGGCGGCTCGTCTATCCCTCCACGAGACGGGTTGCGCAACGCATGGCACATCGCCTGATGTCGGCTAGCATGGCGGCATGCGGTAGCGTTAATTGACACGCGCATCGCCGGCACTACGCTGACGAACAGAAAAAGCAAATAATAAGGGCAGGGAATCGCCGTGAAACCCGTCATCACATCTTGAGCACAGCCACACGACCTTCCGCGCTCGCGCCGTTCCGCATCCGCAACTATCGCTTTCAATGGCCATCCGATCTGCTCACCTCCTGGGCATTCGAGGTGGAGACGCTGGTGCTCGGCTGGTACATCATGGTGGAGACCGGCTCGGTGCTGCTGCTCACGATCCTGGCATCGTTGCAATATGTCGGGACACTGACCGCACCGGTGTTCGGGATGATCGGAGACCGCATGGGTCACCGGGATCTTCTCGTCGCCATGCGTCTTGCCTATACGGCGCTGTCCTCGACCATCATGGCGCTGGCCCTAAGCGGCCATCTGGCACCGCTCAATGTGATGATCATCGTCGCGGTCATGGGCCTGATCCGTCCTTCGGATCTCGGCATTCGCGGCGCGCTGCTCGCCAGCATCATGCCGGCCGAACAACTGGTTGGTGCCATCAGCCTGTCGCGCACGACCCAGGATAGTGCGCGCATCGCGGGCGCCTTGAGCGGCGCCGGACTGTTTGCCACCCTTGGTATCGGCCTCGTTTATGTGGCGATCGCCTGTCTCTACTTCGTGGCCGCGATCCTGATGCTCTGCCTGACCCGGCCGCCAAAGTCCTCTGCCGCAAGCCATCGCCCGGTGGACGACCGCACCGGCGCGAGACTGATGCGCGACCTGAAGGAGGGCATCGTTTACGCCTGGAATGGCCCAGGGATGAGAGCGGCGCTCTGCGTCGCGTTTTTGGCCAATCTGACGGCATTTCCGCTGACGAACGGACTATTGCCTTTCGTCGCGCGCGACATCTTTCATACCGATCAGACCGGTCTCGGCTATCTGTCGGCGAGTTTCGCCGTGGGCTCGCTGATCGGTTCGATCACGCTCAGCCTTATGGGCGGCTTGCGCATCGCCCGGCTTCTGATCGGCGCGACACTCGCCTGGTACGCGATGCTGCTGGTGTTCGTCGGACTGAGGATCATGCCGGTCGCCATGGCCTGCCTCGTGCTCGCCGGCATCGCCCAGAGCATGTCGATGATATCAGCCGCAGTGATCCTGATGCGTGCCGCGAGCGCGCACCTCCGGGGCCGCGTGATGGGGGTGCGCATGATGGTGATCTACGGCTTGCCGCTCGGGCTGCTCGCGGCGGGCAGCTTGATCGATCGCATCGGCTATTCGGCGACGGGCTCGCTGTATGCGATCTCTGGGTTCATCGCGATGATGGCGATTGCGGTGCGCTGGCGCGACGATCTGTGGCCGGCACACGCGCCAGCCAATGCGCGATGAAGGATTGGCGCCGCCAGCCCTAATCCCCATATCCGCGCAACCGCTCGACATCGAGGATGGTGATACCACCATATTCGAGCCGCAGCAGCCCCTCCTTCTCGAGCCGGTTCAGCGCGCGGTTCGCGTTCTGCCGCGACATGCCCGAGAGTGCGCCGATCTCCTCCTGCGTGATCTCCAGATGCGTCTTGGAATCCGGATAGAGGATCGGGTTGAACAGCGAAGCGATGCTGCGGGCAAGGCGTGCGGTGGCGTCCAGCGTGCGGTTGACCTCGAGCATGCCGATGAACTGGCCGAGCCGCTCGTTGAGCTGGCGCACCAGGAAGCGGTTGAAGCCGACGCTGTTCTCGAACAGCCACAGGAAGGCACTGCGCTCCATGAGCGCGAGACGGCTGTCGCGGAGCGCGACCACGTCGTAACGCCGCGGCTCGTTCTTGAGCACGCTGCCCTCGCCGAACCAGGCTCCCGCGGTGAGCCCCGCCAAACTCGTCTCCTTGCCGTCGCGCGATACCCCGCCCATCCGCGCGAGCCCACTGACCACGCCGGCCCAATAGTCGAACTTGTCGCCGCGCATGAAGACGGTCTCGCCGTTGACGTAGGATTTTTCGATGATCCCGGCGCGGGCAACCTCAATCTCGCGCATGGTGAGCTCGCGCGACCAGGCGGCGACGCGCTTCAACTGATCCTCCGAAATCATGATCCCAAGCCCAACCGCACCGTAACGTCACCCCGCCCGATTGCTGCACCGCAGCAAGATCGCATCGTTCGCCCTGCGGCAAAAGAAGCAGGCCCCACCCCGCGAAAAACTTTGCCGACGAATTGTCAGGCACAAGACATTTCAAAATAGCGCTTTACCCTATTGAGGACCACCTCTCGCGGTGCGGCTTTTGTTCCCAATGGGGACAACGCCGCATCGCGTGATCGGGCCGGGACCATCGGCTGCATGGTTTCGTCCGAACGGCCGATATAGGATCGGCCCAAGGAAATGGACGAAAGAGCGCAAAAGCGCCGTCGCCGGGGAGGGAATTATTGGTGGCAACCAGTCTTGAAGTGCGCGGCGTGTCCTTGCGGTTCGGCGGCGTCCGCGCGCTGACCGACGTCAGCTTTTCCATCAAGGACGGCGAACTGTTCTCTATCATCGGCCCCAACGGCGCCGGCAAAACCTCGATCGTGAACTGTATTTCCGGTCGATACAGGCCGACCGAAGGCCAACTGTTCTACCAGGACCGCGACATCACTGGATTGACGCCGAACGCCCGCGCCTCG
>NZ_JBANBA010000058.1:0-57182 GCF_059803475.1 Bradyrhizobium sp. UFLA05-89
CTCCTGCCACCCGAAAACTTGCCCATCCTCGAATGGCTCGGTATCAAAACGTCAAAATCACTGTGATGAACCACTAGAGGCTGTTCGGTGCCTCGTCGACCTAGCTCTCAGCAAGAAATCACCACGAGCGCGTATCGCTAAGGGAAGGGTGTAGGAACGTCTGCGCTCGGTGGCGAGTTCGGCGCTCTGAACTTGCCCTCTGTCTTGTGGCGGCAGCTACCGGCCGCCGCCATTCGAAGGCGGCGCGCTGATGACATCGCATCGGCCATGCGCGAGGAGTACATGACGGGCCGCCTCGTCGGCAGCGGCGCCGCCGAAAATCACACCAAGACAAAGGTGTGAAGCGCGGCGCAATGAATAGATTAACGTCATGACCCAGCGCTAACCTCAAAAGATACGCCTGCAACTATTCGATCTCCATCGACCGACGACGGGCCTCACGTTTGGCCACGCCCGCAACGACTTCAGACCGAATGACGGTTGCAGTGTTCAATGAAGCATCTAGGGGAAGGTCACCAAATGCGAGCTGGCAGAGAAGATAGTTGGCACCCGCCTCTTCCAGATGATTAAGGAGCGTTTGTCGTACCGAAGCGGCCGTGCCCACAACGCACAACTCACTCTCGATTGCTGCATCGAAGGTCAAGGGCAGGTTTGATGGAGTTGGGATGTCATTTCGATCATAAAGGAACTTGAAGCTGTCGAGCCACCGATCGTAAGCAGGCTCTGCGAGTGAATAAGCGTCTGCTTCCGAATTTCCAGCCACGACCATTCGAAGCAAGCCAAGGAACGGAGACTGACCATTCGGGTCCGAGTGTTGCTCTCGATGCGAGCGATATGCGTCAGTTACCCTTCGAACGGATGATGCAGGTCCAACGCTGGCGATATTCGCGCCGATCTCAGCAGCCCAGCTTGCCGAGCCTGGTTGATTTACGGCGATCCATGTCGGCGGGTGTGGCCGCTGATGAGGCGTTAACATCAGTGGAACGTCGTCCAACTGGAAATGGCTGCCTTCATAGGAGAGGGGGCCACCTCGCATGGCTTTAACAAGAATTTCGCTGGCTTCTGCATAACGCGCTGGCGCCGCATCTGCACTGACCCCGAAATATCCCAATTCAACCGGCAGGGAGCCGCGTCCGATGCCAAGCTCTAGCCGGCCGCCGCTCAAGTGGTCCAGCATACAGACCTCTTCAAATGCTCGCAGCGGATGATGAAGGCTAAGCAGCATGACCATCGGCCCGAAGCGAAGATGGGTTGTGCGTTGTGCGACGCTAGACAAGAACAGATTCGGCGAGGGGCTTCTGCCATGTGGAGTACAGTGGTGCTCAGCTAGATGATAAGCATAGAACCCCAGGCGATCGCATGCCTCGGCGAGCAGAAGGCGATCTGCATATTGTTGGGCGAGATCACGGCCATCCGCGTCCAGATGATCGAAGATGCCGAACGCCAGTGTTGAGGAAAAGGTATTATTCACTTGGCCACCTCGAGAATTGCAGCGGGAGAGCTGTCGGCTTGGCTTCAGAGTGACGATCTCGAAATGTCACTGACGGCCGAGAAAAGCGTATCCATTTGCCGTTCCGTGCCGATTGTAATGCGTACGAAATTCTCGAGACCGTTCTCGGGGAAGAAGGCAACAAGCACGTTCTGCCTCCGCAACGCGGCCTGCCACCAGGTCCCATCGTGTCCTTCAGGCACGCGGGCTAGCACGAAATTGGCTTGGGAAGGCAGTATAGTGAACCCAAGTTTTGATAGCTCAATTGTCGTTCGCTCTCTTTCAAGGACGATTTGTCGATGGTTGTCCTCGAATGTGGATCGATGTGCAATGATGCTCGCGCCGACCGCATGACCAATTACATTCATGTTGAAGAGGTTCTGCATGGCACGAAGCCTGCCAACGAGCTCGGGGTGACCGAAGCCGAAGCCGATGCGAAGGCCAGCGGTGGCATAACTTTTCGAGAAAGTTCTCAGCAGCAGAACATTTGAATAGCGGTTAACGAGCCGTAGCCCGTTATCAGGCGCAAAATCGACATACGCTTCGTCAAGGACGATTAGTCGGTCCGATTGCGCTACGAACCTTTCGATATCGCCGATCGGAACGAATGTTCCCGTCGGGTTGTTGGGATTGGCTAGCACGATGAACTTGGCGTCTCTGGCTGGACCGAAAAGCAGTTGGTGCGTCGGTAGGGAATGGGCCTTACCCCACCCGATCTCCAGAAATTGAGCTTCGTGCAACATGGCGAGCTTTCGGTTGAACGAAAACCCCGGCGATATCATCGCGACGGTGTCGCCTGGAGCGAGGAAAGCTTTGTAGATGAGACCGAGAAGTTCGGACGATCCGTTCCCAGCAATCACCTGATCGGCAGAGAGACCGTAGGCACAGGCAGCCGCTTCTCTCAAGCCGGCGTTATCATCTTCCGGATACAAATAATGCTGCTCAAGGGCCGCAATCGCGCTTTGCTTGATGATTTCCGGTAATGGGAATGGGTTCTCGTTCATGTTGAGTTTGACGCAATTTGCGTCAAGCGCGGCGGGCGCGGGCGGCGGAACGTCTAGCTGTTTTGCCACGTGTGAAAGGCACGAGAGTGCGCTTAGCAGCCTTGCGTCTGACATGTGGTCGCTCCGTCGAAAAGCATGGGTTCTGAGCATGGCGATTGTCCGATTTGAGTGACACTCTGGTGCTTGGCTCACGTGCTTGCGCACCAACAGGCCGACTTGCCTCTTCACAGTCAGACGGCCCAGGGCTTCATCCGAATTTAGATGGAGATCCTAACAGTTGCATGAAGTGTACATCAAAACTGCAACTTGTGTGGACCCGATCGTGTTTTGCGAGGGGGCGATCCGGTCGGCTTGTGCGCTTCCGCGTGTCAAGCGAAGGAAAATGCGCAACTTGGATTGCTTTTCAACCCCAGCGGAGGCCTATGACGGGACTGGAGTACCGCATCGATTTGTCGATGGAGGCTGTCGGCGGTGAATTCATACAGAGCAGTGTCTGCTGGTCGGCAACGGCGGACCTCAAGCATGTCCGCCCCATGGGGGCCGTGATAGCGTGGCCGCTTTCCTGCAAACACACACAGATGCTCCCGGGCTCCTCCAAAGTGATCGAAGCGGATGGCGGACTGGCGCGGCGCCAACAACTGCGTTTGAGACATTCACAATCCTCGTTCGAACGTCATCGAAGGCCCCGATGCCCTACCAATTCTGGTAGTGTACAACTTGACCTTACGTTCGGTTCAAGGGGGTTCGATGGTCTTCGGACAATGTGTCTCACTCGCTACAACGTGACTCGAACGCGGTAAGGGCGGACGAAACCGCCAAGCCACAAATAATCTGGTCAAAGAAAAAGTGATCCACTCAATTGCGCGAACGGAATAGCTCAGAGTCGTATTGGATCTTCATTCATCGCTCAAGAGACGTCACCGACATGCAGTCGCAGTAGAATTGCCCAAGATTGGCATTGTTGTTGCACCTGCAATGCAGCTGACGCAGGGCTGGTGACTCCGGTGCGACGACATGCCACGACCAGGGCGGAATGCGACGGAAGAGAACTTGTCATGAAGGATCTGAACGACGACAACAGCGTACGAGACACGGAAACTCTACTTTGTCACCTCGGTCGTGCGCCGGAAGAACACGCCGGGATGGTCAATGTGCCGATCTATCGCGGCTCTACCATTGTTTCGGAAACCTTGGAGGATTGGGACGATCGGAACAAAGACCATCCTAGCTACGGTCGCTTCGGCTCGCCCCTGTCTCGCGCGCTTGAGGCCGCAGTTTGCAAACTAGAAGGCGGATTTCGGTCGATTCTCTTTCCATCCGGGCAGTCTGCTTGCACTCACTCGCTGCTTGCGTGTTTGAAGGCGGGCGATGATGTTCTAATCAGCGACGGCGTTTACGCGCCTGTTAGAGCCTTCGCGGACAACGTTCTTGCGGCGCTGCAGATCAAGGCACGGTATTTCTGTCCAACGGAGCCGTCAGAACTGGCAGCAAAGATCAACGCGAATACACGGGCCATCTATCTGGAATCGCCATCGTCCATGACCTTCGAGGTTCAAGATGTGCCGGCACTCGCAGCGGTTGCACATCAATCGGACGCGCTTGTGATCATGGACAATACGTGGGCAACACCTCTCTATTTCAGACCATTTGATCATGGGGTCGACATTTCAATCCAGGCTGCGACGAAGTACATCGTTGGCCATTCCGATGCGTTCCTTGGCGTAGCCACTGCGAATGAAGCGGCATGGCCCACACTGAAGTCAACTGCGCAGCATTTCGGCGAAATTGGCGGGCCGGATGACATCTATCTGGGACTGAGGGGATTGCGTACTCTAGGTCTGCGCATGAATCGGCATTGGGAAAATGGCCTCATTCTCGCGCAAAGCCTGCAGACGCATCCAGCTGTCGACAGAGTGTTGCACCCCGCCCTTCCCAACGATCCCGGCCATACCATTTGGAAGAGGGATTTTCTGGGCGCCAGTGGACTCTTTGGGATTATTCTAAAACCAATGTCGCGGCCGCAACTTTCGGTTCTCTTCGGTAGCCTGCGCCTCTTTGGAATTGGTCTATCCTGGGGCGGGTACGAGAGCCTCGCGTTGCTTGTCGAGCCACCAAAGCGAGCGGAAGCCGCGCTTCCGTTCGCAGGACCGCTTATTCGCATCCACGCGGGCCTGGAGAGTTCCAACGAATTGATCGCGGACATGCACAATGCGCTGAACGTCGCCTGCGACGTTGCAGTCGATAGTATCGCGTGCCCGAAAGTGATCGAAGTCGACAGTCGATGCCAACTGGTCAGTTAGCCCTGGTGTTTTGATCTCAAGCCGATGTCGCAACGGCGTCATCTTCAGGCTACTGACGCTGGTTCAGCCCGGTACGCGCAATGCGCGCTACAGGGCTTTCCTTGGCTCAGCGCCAGAGGTTGGTCCTGGCAAGATCAATGACTTCGTCGCTCCGGCCATTCATGATCGCCTTGAGCATGTGCAGAGAAAAGCCGTTGGCGATCTCCATCGTCACGGAAGGCGGCACGGCGAGCTCGGTCCGATTGACAACGGCATCGATTAAAGCTGGTCCGTCATGCGCGAGCGCTGCGTCGATGCCATCCTCTACCTCTGAGGGATCTTCAAGGCGCTTGCCGCGCAAAGCATGCACGATCGGTGACTTCAGCCGCTCGCCAAGAGCCAGCAGTTGTTCATGGGCACCGGCACAGCCGGAACCGAAAGAACGGTCACTCGCTGAGTTCTGTTCAACATTGCAGCCAGGCCATCGAGCTCGGCGGTCGTCGGCAAGACCACCGGCTGTGGAGGCCGCAAACTAGCGGGCTTGGGCCGTGGCGCATCGAGCGCAGGACGAAGTGAGACGTCACCAGGAATGATAACAACGGAAACGCCGTTCCTTCCTATAGCCACGCGGATGGCTGCCTCAAGGATGCGTGGCATCTGATTGGCCTCAGAAACCAGCTCACAATAGTGGCTACATTCTCTAAAGATGATCTCCCGGTGGCTTTCCTGGAAATACGAGGCACCAATCTCGGCCGACGGAATGTGTGCGGCGATCGCGAGCACTGGCACGCACGAACGATGACAATCAAACAGGCCGTTGATGAGATGTAGAGTGCCCGGCCCCCAGCTTCCGGCACAGACCGCGAGCTCGCTCCCGTCAGATGTGCCTCGGCACCGGCCGCGAAAGCAGCGACTTCCTCGTGCCGGAGGTGTATCCATTCGATGCGTCCCTGTCGGCGGATTGCATCGGTGAGGCCATTCAGGCTATCTCCGACAATTCCATAGATGCGCGTTATTCCCACCTCAGCAAGAGTGTTGGCGAACTGATCTGCGACAGTCTGTGCCATGGCGCATATTTCGTCCGGAGCTTAGCGAAGCGCGAACGTCTCGCAGACGTGTCTACGTCGGGGCGCGATATGGCCGGAAATGAATTGTTCGACTGCAATTCAGTCGCTGCCGGAATGATCGTCGCCGCGCGTGCAAGCCACCAGATCGAGCCAAGCCCTCGCGGCATGTGACAGATAGGCGCCGCGGCGCCAAATCATTGCAATGTGCCAGTCAGTATCGGCTTCTTCGAGCGGCACCCGAGCGATCGAAAGATGCTTGCGTTGCTCTGCGATCATCCGTGGCAGAAAGGCGGCCCCCATGCCCGTCGCAGCAAGCTCGACGATGAAATCAATCTGGCTGCTACGCGCGACGACACGCGGCTCGAAGCCGTGCCGTTGACAGGCGTCCAAAATCACGCGGTTCAATGCAAATCCAGCTTCGAAGAGGATGAGCGGTAACTCTCGCAATGCCGGAAGATCGAGAGATCGGCACCGCGAAAGCTTGTGGTCAACGGGTAGCAAAACAGTGAGCGGCTCGCGTTTGACGTCCTGCCATTCAAAGCCTTCCGACACGGGTAGAAGCGAGGCCGCAAGTTCGATCTCGCCTGATAGCAAAACCTCCTCGAGCCGCTCACTTCCGTACTCCACGAGCCGGATATCGATGCCTGGATAGCGTTCGCGGTAGATCGCAAATAGCTTTGCGAACAGAGTGCCGCTACCCACCGGTGGAAGACCGAGCTTGAGAATGCCGCATTTTAGACCGCGCAAATCGCCGAGTTCGGAAATCAGATCGTCCCGTTCCATCAGTAGCCTGATCGCACGGCGATAAACAATTTCGCCGGCAGCAGTAAGCTTGCTGCGGTGGCCGATCCGATCAAGCAGCGGCACGCCAATCTCGTCCTCAAGCTGCCTGACCGCCTTGCTAACGGTCGACTGGGTCGCGAATACGACTTTGCCGGCCTTGGAAAACCCGCCTTGCCGTACGACCTCCACGAAAGTGCGTAGTGTCCGAAGCTCCATGTGAATTCCAAAACTGAATAGACTCTAGTCAATCAATTCATTCGAGAGGGATCCGCAGGCCCGCGCCAGAGACCCGTGCACCGGTCGATCCGCGACGGCAGGCTCCGTCAGATCGAAAAACTTTATTCTTGTTCTGCTCGTTGAGAGCGGTTTTCTGTTCTGAACGAGTTGCCCTACATATTGATCATGCTCTTGCGATTTGCGGAGAGGCCCGTGAGCCGCTCGACTCGTTGCACGATGCCGAAGTGTCGCACCGTGATGCTATGCTGGTGCCGCCCAAGACTGCGGGCGATCCGCTAGTAGCAGCATTCTGTTTGAATGCAATCGGGAAACCAGATCGGATCCGGTGACCAAACTTCCGCGCACCGTCTCTCTGCGCACCGTCTCGTTCTAAAGACAAGCAATGGACGGATCCGATCGAACAATCGGCACGCGCTTGTGCCCGTGCTGGAAAAGGCGGTACGTCCCCTGACTTGATTGATAGATCGAGAAAATTCCGCTGTATACCGCCTTGTGTTTCAGGCGCCCGAAATGCATTGCATGCCTTGGCGCGTCAGGTGCTCGATAACTGCTCAATCTTCGGCTCGTTCATCAAGAGCAAGGCGATTCGGGGCGAGCAAAATCAAAATGTCCGCGAAGGTTTTGAAAAAATGAGGTTGCGCGATGAACGATTGCGCAATCTCTTCGCCCACGAGTGATGCCGATGCTGCGCTGGGGCGATGGATCACTCCGCCATGTAGATCGAGTCTCAAAATCCAGTCGATATTGCGTTTGCACGCCTTCGTCGCGCCAGTGCGCTTTCATGTTGCATCGAGCGACAGATCGACCTGCGTTTGGTCGCGCGCCGCAGGTCGGTCTTCTTTTTGCCCTAACGCAGCCAAACGCCCTTGCAAGGAGCCGACCCGCTGGCGTTATGTTTGAAAGGAGAGACGGTGCAAGTGTTGCAGGTACGAGGTGGTGTTTTCGATCCGGAAGACCTTTCCACCTTAGGAAAGATATTTGATGAGGCGGTGGCGGCGCTGCCGGCAAGTATGCGAACTCCCATCAATCGAACGGAGATCGCTAAGCTTGTGCTTGGACGTACGGCTGCCGGTGAGGCCGAACTGATCCTCCTAAAGAGGCTGATGGTGGCCATTGCGTCTGTGGCTTAGCCGAGCAAAGGTTCAATTATTCTTTGGATAGATCGATGACGGCGTCATTCGACGTCTGCACCGCAGCGTGGTGGCGTGCATTCTGCATGTCATGTCCGCCTGCTGAGGCGGTCCTCGGAAGGCGAAGTTCGATATTGCGATCGAAAAGTAGGCGACAAGCTCTGCGAGGCGCCAAAACCCCTTGAACCTCACGTGACGTTAGGTTGTAGGTTCGTAAACTGAGCAACATGACCAGACCTACACCATTCAGGCGTCGTTGGCGACGCATCGGCGAACTTGCGGAGGCGACCGGCGTGACGGTGCGCACCCTACGTCACTATGAGCATACGGGATTGCTCGCCGCCTCGCAGCGTACGGATGGTGGTCACCGGATTTACGACTGTGAAAGCGTTAGAAGGGTTTATCACATTCTGGCGCTTCGCGAGCTCGGGTTCTCTCTTCATGAGATACGGAAAGCGATGGAGGGAAGAACTTCGCTTCCCGACCTGTTGAGCGAACAACTGGAGCGAGCTGAGATTCAGGTCGCGCGGGCAACCAAGTTGCGCGATCGGCTGCGCAACATCACCAAGAACACGGAATCGGATGTAAGTGTGGAAGAACTACCTGCCCGCCTTGATGCAATGTCGCGCGAGAGCTGCGGTCAAACGCGCCGGCGGGCACGCGCGCCCGATGACGCGGATCGATAGTAGGCGTGGACGAACTATTGAATTACGTGGACGAACGGTCAGACAACGCGAGTTTCGGATACGAGCATCAATAACCGCGACCAAGGTAAGAGAGCGGGAGCGAGTCTTGGCGCAAAAGCAACCAACGTCAGGGGCGTCAAATGGCAGTGTTTCGCATGAATCTAGTCGCCGGTGCAGCGGTCTTGGCTTCCGTGTTGGTCTCGGCCGCGTCCGCTGACGATGTTTACGTTGCAGTGGCTGGACCTATGACGGGAAACAATGCTGCGGTCGGTGCTCAGATGCGCTACGGCGCTAGCACGGCCGTGGATGACTTGAACGCCTCCGGATTGCTTCCCGAACTCAAGGTCAAATTGACTGTTGCTGACGACGCCTGCGATCCGAAGCAGGCCGTCGCAGTAGCCAATCGGCTGGCGGCCGACCAGGTCAGGCTGGTCGTTGGCCACTATTGTTCCTCTTCCTCAATTCCCGCCTCCGACGTTTACGCTGAAGCGGGAATTATTCAGATTTCGCCCGGATCAACCAATCCTCAGCTGACCGAACGAGGCCTCAGGACGATTTTTCGGATCTGCGGCCGTGACGACCAGCAAGGCGTGGTCGCCGCCGACTATATCCTGCGGCATTATTCCAAGAGCAAGATCGCCATCCTCGATGACAAGAGCACCGCTGGCAAGGGCATAGCAGATATCGTTGCGTCTCGTCTTCACGACGCGGGACTGCAGATTGTCATGCGGCAAAGCTACATGGCCGGCGAAAAGGATTACACGGCGCTGGTATCAAGGATGAAGAGGGAACGAATCGAAATCGTCTATATCGGTGGTGGCTACTACACGGAGATTGGCTTGATTGTGCGGCAAGCCGCAGACGCACAGGCGCGTCTCACTGTCATGGCTAACGATCCGCTGATGACCGGCGAATTCTGGGCGATTGCGAGCGATGCTGCAAACGGCACTCTCTTCACATTCATGCCAGACGCCACCCAAAACGCGGCGGCCGCCGACGTCGTAGCCAGATTGAGAGCATCACAGCGGTCCGCGGAAGGCTACACACTTTACGCCTATGCCGCCGTGCAGGCGTGGGCGCAAGCAGTGAAGCGCGCTGGCTCCTTCAACGCTCTGCGCGTGGCAAAAGCGCTTCGCTCGCAAGAGATTGAGACCGTAGTCGGCCAAGTGCGGTTTGATCCTAAAGGCGACAATGCGTTTCCCGGTTTCATAGTTAATCGTTGGCACGACAACACGATTGAGAGGGTCGAGTGAGCTGGATACGGGTGGCCGAACCAGCGACTTGAATATTAGCTAGTTCGCGTCTTATCGGACCAATCGTGTGCCCAATCGAGTCTTGCGGATGGCCGAGGAGGCGATCTGCGAATGGCAAACAAAATTGCCAAAAGGACACGAGGCGATCAACCAGTGGCCAGGTTCATCTGAGGGAATAGCGACGAAAGCCAGATCTGGCGTCAGCAATCAACGGCGCGTTGTTGTGTCAAAGAAAAATGGCCTTGAAAAGACTAGCGAAGAGATGCCGTGTTGACTTGTAAGCGTCATCAATCGGCATCTCTTCGCCTAACGGCTTACGATCCGCGGTTGTCGTTCCGGCGCATCCAAAGCTGTATCTCTAGCTAGCGAAGGGCGGGTCCGCGAGATGTCCTCGGCGTGTCTTAGGATCGGCGTGCGGAGGAACCAAACGCGCTGCCTCCTGCAACAATACCTCGCGCATCCATATGCTTGCTGGATCAGTATTGTGAAGGGAAGGCCATTGGACGGCTTCGGTGAAGCTTGGAAGCGGTAGTGGGAGTTTAGTGATGCGTAGCGGCATCATCTTTGCGAAATACTTCACAAGCGTGAGGGGCATCGTCGCTATTCGGTTGGTGCCAAGCAGCATGGGAGGGACCAAGCTAAAGCTCTGAACAACGACCTCAACGCGTCTCTTGAGGCCGTGCTCTTGCATAAACCATTCGTCTACAGCGGGCACGCGAGAGCGCCCGAACTTGACCGCAACATGGCCCATTGACATGTACTTATCGAATGTGAGTGCCCCCGATAGCTGCTTGTTCGAGCGGCAGCCGACGCACACGAGGGTCTCGTCAAAAAGGGTAGCTTTAGGGTGTGCGTCCGACATGTATAGCTCGGGCACGATGAGAAAGTCGATTTCGGCGCGTTGGAGAGGATGATCGAATGGGTCCGCGTGAGGCATCAATTCGAATCTGACGCCGGGCGCATCTCGCGAAACACGCTTCACGACATTTCGGAACCACACGATCGTAGCAAAGTCCGACAGGCAGATCCTAAAGCGCCGGTCGGATTCACTCGGCTTGAATGTATCCCTGGACGTAATGGAGAATTGGATGTGAAGCAGAGCCTCGCGCGTTGGGGCGGCGAGAGCTTCCGCACGTGGAGTTGGAATAAGTTCGCGGCCCTTCATCGTAAAGAGCTCGTCTTTGAAATATGTGCGCAGGCGTCCAACTGCCGCGCTCATGGCCGGCTGGCTCAAGTTGATGCTGCGAGCTGCCGCCGTGAGGTTTCGCTCGGTCATCAGCGCATCGAGCGCCACGAGCAGATTCAGATCCAGTCCTCGAAAACGCATAGTCACCTATCCGCAGTGTAGATGCTTCTCATCCAAACAATCGATTGTACCAGTTAGCACAGCGCCGGTTAGGAAATCTCCAGTTCCTGTGCATTAGCGTACGTTTCGGAGAAGCAGAGCGTGGCACCGCAGATCGCAAATATTGGTGATGGCGCTTCGTCCGCGGTTGCGCGCAACACCTTAGCTGGACGTCCGTCATGGCGTTGTCACATCCGAAAAGATTGCATCGATTCCAGTCTTAACCGCTTGTGCGATCGATCGCCGATCACACGGGCGGCGAGCCCTCATACTCGCAAGAAAACAAATGAGCGGCACCAAAGTCGTTGCGTGCATCAAGGTCAGTGCCAGATATTGGACGAGGCAAATGAGGCCGCGGCTAACATCGTCGTATTCCGCTTTCCAACCGCGCGATCGGCATATTGTCTGTGCGGTGAGAGGAGCGTGACGTCGTGTGCAGCGGAGTTGCGGTTTCTTCGCCCGTGCCAGGGAGTTTCTACAATAGCGTCGTCTCCCTTAGCAACTGCATGCCGCTCAACAATGCCGTCAGGAGCGCGGTTTAAACCATCGTATAGTCGCTACATACGCTTCAATGGAAGGCGTCTACCTCGATATGACTGGGTAAATGCCTGGTGCTCCGATAGCGTGAGTGCTGCACAGAGCTGTCGCGGAGAATGGGCGTTCGGGGGCAATGAACGAAAACTAGAATGCAAGATAGTAGGCGGGGCACGACCTCTAACTGAGCCGATTGCGACCAGCCCGGACACGACGGCGACGGTTAGCGACGGCCCCCACAAAATCCGGAATATCCAAAAAGTCCTGCCGCCCGCGCGGTCGAACCCAAACGCCGTCAACAAGTCAACATCAAATCCATTCGCTGGCGACACCATCGAACGAGCACCGCCAGGCCGTTCGTTGCCCGCCTGATGCGTGCCTCAGCAACGCAGCAAGAAGCAGGAGAGTCTTTCATGCGCCCTCAGCTCCAATGGAGGACGTGCTGGGAAAATGACTTACAACTTGCCGACCACGTCGCAATCTCTGAGTTCTTTCGAAATGCTTACGGTCCGACCGGGGCGTTTAACGCGCAACCGTTTGAAGGCAATCGAAGCTGGGCCGGCGCGAGACCTGAACTCCGTGTGATTGGCTACGATGGTCGCGGCGTGGCCGCTCATATCGGCGCGCTGCGGCGGTTCATCAAGGTCGGCGAAATCGATCTGTTGGTGGCCGAACTTGGATTGTACGCGGTACGCCCGGATCTCGAGGGGCTCGGCATCTCTCATTCGATGCGCGTAATGTATCCGGTGCTGCGGGAGCTCGGCGTTCCCTTTGGGTTCGGCACGGTTCGACATGAACTCAAAGAGCATATCTACAGGCTACTCGGCCGCCCAGGCTTGGCGACGATTGTTCCGGGCATTCGCGTGCGGTCTACCCTTCCGGATATTTATGCCAACTTGCCGCCAACCCGCGTCGACGACGCGTTGCTCGTCGTTTTCCCTATAGCGCGGGCGATGAGCGAGTGGCCCACCGGTACATTCATCGAGCGTAATGGGCCAGAGCTGTGAAAGACGCAAGTGGTTCCTTCGAAGCGCACAGCAAGCGGGCCAAGGATGCCGTCCGCCACAGCGTCTATTTGACGTTTGACGACGGGCCTAATCCATTTTGCACGCCGGGTATTCTCGATGTGCTGGCGGAATACCGCGCGCCGGCGACGTTCTGTGTCCTTGGCACGTACGCCGCGAATGAGCCAAAGCTAATCCGAAGGATGGTCGCTGAGGGGCATGAGGTAGCAAACCACACGATGACACATCCGGATCTGTCCAAATGCGAACCAGACGAAGTGCAATATGAAATACTGACGGCGAGTAGGGCCATCATGAGCGTGTGTCCCCAAGCCGTGGTGCGACACGTGCGTGCACCGTATGGCATTTGGACCGAAGAGGTGCTGGCCAAGTCAGCGAAGGCCGGACTGGCGGCTCTCCACTGGTCAGTGGACCCACGCGACTGGTCATGCCCGGGCGTCGATGCGATCGTTGGCGCAGTGTTAGCATCTGTCCGCCCTGGTGCGATTGTGCTTCTGCACGACGGATGTCCGCCCGATGAGCTGAGGCGGTGCATTCATTCAGGTCTGCGCGACCAGACGCTGAAGGCACTTTCCCAACTTATTCCAGCCCTGCGTGATCGCGGTTTCGCGATCTGCCCGCTTCCCCAACTTCACTGAACAAATCGGCGTCCCATGAACCTGCTTGCCACAACCAGCACTGTAGTCGTCTCGTCTTATGCGTTGCTCTCCGCGGTCTACAAGACCGTGCAGGCGTTCCATGCCTCGCCGACACCAGCGTCTTCGGCGACATCAGATGCAGTCCACCCCGAATCTATGCCGAGTGTGGATGTGATCGTACCATGCTTCAACGAGGATCCGGGTACGCTGTCGGCCTGCTTAGAGTCCATTGCAAGCCAAGACTACGTCGGGCAGCTGCGCGTCTATGTGGTTGATGACGGCTCTGGAAACCGGGAGGACGTCGCACCCGTCCACCATGCCTATGCCTACGATCCGAGGTTCAACTTTATTCTCCTGCGGAAGAACGTCGGAAAACGCAAAGCACAGATTGCCGCGATCCGGCGCTCATCCGGAGATTTGGTGCTTAACGTCGATTCGGACACGATACTTGCGAGCGATGTAGTCAGGAAGCTTGCATTGAGAATGCAGGATACTGGTATCGGTGCAGCCATGGGGCAGCTGACCGCGAGCAACCGCAGCGACACCTGGCTAGCCAGGCTGATCGACATGGAGTACTGGTTGGCGTGCAATGAGGAGCGCGCAGCTCAAGCTCGTTTCGGTGCGGTCATGTGCTGCTGCGGACCATGTGCCATGTATCGACGATCCGCCCTCGATTTGCTACTGGATCAGTACGAGGCGCAGTTCTTTCGAGGAAAGCCGAGCGACTTCGGCGAGGATCGCCATCTCACGATTCTCATGCTGAAGGCAGGATTTCGAACCGAGTACGTTCCCGACGCCTACGCCGCGACAGTCGTTCCAGATAAGTTAGGTCCGTATCTGCGACAACAGCTCCGCTGGGCCAGGAGCACTTTCCGAGACACGCTGCTTGGGCTGCGCCTTTTGCCCGGTCTCGATCGATACCTGACGTTAGATGTTATCGGGCAAAACATCGGCCCGCTTCTTCTGGCTCTTTCGGTTGTTACAGGCATCGCGCAGCTCGCGCTCACGGCAACAGTGCCGTGGTGGACATGTTTGATGATCGCATCGATGACCATGGTACGATGCGGGGTAGCAGCCTTGCGCGCGCGTCAACTGCGATTTCTTGCGTTTTCCCTGCACACGCCCATCAATATCTTTCTGCTACTTCCGGTCAAAGCATATGCGTTGTGTACGCTAAGCAACAGCGATTGGCTCTCACGCAAATCAGTCAAGGCTCTCGGGTCTGGCGGAGACCAAGCGCTAAAAGAAAACCACGAGCCCCAACCAGACGTCACCCGACCTTCGGGACTCGCTGTGCCAGTTCGCAAGTGGGATGCTTCGCGCCGTCCGTCGAGCGGTGACACGACTGCACTTGCAGTGGCGAGTGATACGGACTGAGGAGTGGACAGCTCATGAACCAGGAAAACGGTTACCAATCGTTAGAGCGAGAATTGGCTGCCGATGATCCATGGCGGCTGGACGGCAATCCGTTCGAGCGAGAGCGTCACACGCACATGCTGCGGCTTTCGCTTTCAAACGGCTTCATCGCAAATGGGCTCGAGGTCGGCTGCGCGGCGGGCGCATTCACGGAAAAGCTGGCGCCACACTGCGAACGACTTACAGTCGTCGACGTCGTGCCGCGAGCGATTGGCCGGGCGAGTCAACGGACGAAGCGATGGTCGCACATCACATGGATAGTCTCTGACATTCAACGGTTCTCGAGAACAGACCAGTTCGATTTGATCGTGGTGGCGGAAGTGCTCTACTACCTCCGCGATGTTGCCGAGATGCGTACGGCCATTGGCAATTTGGTGCGAATGCTTGCGCCGGATGGGCATCTGGTTTTCGGATCAGCGCGTGATGACACCTGCCGTGGCTGGGGACATGCGGCTGGTGCCGAGACGATCATCGCAATGCTGAACGAAACATTGGTCGAGGTCGAACGGGTGCAATGTCGAGGCGATTCGGCCAACGAAGACTGCTTGCTTGCTTGCTTTCGAAATTCGATCGGGTCTTCCGTTTCATTCAACAACCGACCTTAGCATTGAGGCACCATGCGCATCTGTGGCATCAAGTTGACGCACGACGGGTCCATCGCCCTTGTGGAGGATGGACGTCTGGTCTTTTGCATCGAGCATGAAAAACGCGACAACAATCGACGGTACTCAGCCATCGAGAATCTCGATACGGTTGTTCTCACATTGGCGGAATACGGCCTTCATCCCCGCGATGTTGACCAGTTCGTCATCGACGGCTGGGACGGGGAAATCGAATCACAATTCCAGGTCCTGAGCGGATCGGAGCTTCTCACTCTCAAAGGTGCGCCGTATGTTGAACGCCCCGAAGGAATCCTCTCTTCACATGAGGGGAACGGGCTTGTGCTCGACGGCAATAGCTTCTCCTATAGGAGCTATGCACACGTCACGGGCCATATTGCCTCTGCATACTGCACAAGCCCGTTTGCGAAAGCGGGAGAGCCCGCTTTCTGCCTCGTGTGGGACGGCTGCATCTTTCCGCGACTTTATTATGTAAAACCCGGTGGCGGCCGCTTCCTCGAGTGCCTGTTCCCGATGATAGGGCATGCCTATGCCGTCGCGGGCCATCACTTTGGGCCCTACCGGCAGGTGAGCCGGACCAACTGGGACCTTGGCGTTGCGGGCAAACTGATGGCCTACATCGGTCTGGGGACGCCTGATGAAGACGTTGTGACAGTATTTAGGGAGATCTACGAGAAGCACTTTGCGGCGGACACGGAGTCTGCCCAGCGCTACCGAGCGAATATAAATGACGCCGAAGCGTCACTTGCCGCGACGCACGACTTCTTCGACGAAAGCGCACTTCGATTGGAGGCCAAGCGACACGAAGATATACTTGCGTCATTTCACGTTTTTCTTGAGCGTCTGCTCGTGCGGGAGATGGGCCTTGCTTTGCTGCGGCATTCGAACGTTCCCGGGCCGCGCAATCTTTGCATCGCCGGCGGTTGTGGTCTTAATATCAAATGGAACAGTGCGTTACGTGAAACCGGCCTGTTCGATGCGGTATGGGTACCGCCGTTTCCGAATGACAGTGGCTCGGCTATCGGGGCCGCTTGTTCGGCGTTGGTCGCGGACAAGGGTTTCGTGCCGTTGGAGTGGTCGGTCTATGGTGGCCCGGCCCTCGCAGCTGGTGATGGATCAGCAGAATGGGAAGCCGCGCCCTGCAGCATAAGTGAGCTTGCCGCTCTCCTTGCAAGTAATAAACCCGTAGTGTTCCTTGCTGGTCGCGCCGAACTCGGGCCGCGTGCCTTGGGTGGCAGAAGCATTCTTGCCGCCGCAACATCGCCCGGAATGAAGGACTATCTCAACGACATCAAATTTCGCGAACACTTCCGTCCGGTTGCGCCGATATGTTTGGAGGACCGAGCGGCGGATATTTTCGATCCTGGGTCGCCCGATCCTTACATGCTCTTCGATCATCAGACACGGCCAGAGTGGCGAGAGAGAATCCCAGCCGTTGTGCATCTTGACGGATCTGCACGATTGCAGACCATTGGTAGAACATCCCAGCATAAGGTTGCTGAACTTCTCATTGAATATGAGAAGCTCACTGGCCTTCCGTTGCTCTGCAATACTAGCGCCAACCACCATGGACGAGGCTTCTTCCCCGACGTCACAGCTGCCTGCGAATGGGGGCGCATCGAACACATCTGGTGCGACGGTTTGCTCTGGACCAAAACGCTCGAAGCCAAGGTGCCGTCGCCCGAACTGCTTTTGACAAGCTGAGATGAACGCATGTCGAGCGTAGCGATCGACCTTGCCGCTGTAAGCAAATCATATCGTGGCAAACCCGTTGTCAACGGGCTGTCGTTTACTGTGGCGGCGGGAGAGTGCTTCGGACTACTTGGACCGAATGGCGCGGGCAAAAGCACCATCGTGCGCATGATACTTGGCATGGCGCCTCCGGACTCTGGCCAGATTAGGGTGCTCGGCAAGCAGGTGCCGACACACGCGCGTTTGGCACGCGCGGGCGTAGGCGTGGTCCCGCAGTTCGACAACCTTGAGAACGAGTTCACGGTACGCGAGAACTTGCTGGTTTTCGGGCGCTATTTCGGCATGAGCGCACGTGAAATAGAGGCGGTCATCCCGTCACTGCTCGAATTTGCGCGCCTCGAAAGCAAGGCGGATGCGCGGGTTGCTGAGCTATCCGGCGGCATGAAGCGCCGGCTGGTTCTGGCACGAGCTCTGATCAACGACCCGCATCTGCTTATTATGGACGAACCAACGACCGGTCTTGATCCACACGCGCGCCATCTGATCTGGGAACGGCTGCGTGCGCTACTTTCGCGCGGCAAGACGATCCTGCTGACGACCCATTTTATGGAAGAGGCCGAGCGGCTGTGCGACAGGCTCTGCGTGCTTGAGGAAGGACGCAAGATCGCCGAAGGCGAGCCGCAGGCGCTGATCATCGACCAGATTGGCTGCAATGTCATGGAGATCTATGGCGGTAATCCGCACGAATCGATTGAGCTGATCAGGCCTTACGCACAGCGTATTGAACTAAGCGGCGAGACCATCTTTTGCTATGCACCGGATCTGGAGAAAGTGCGGAAGCAGTTACGGGGAGCTGCGGGTTTACGCCTTTTGGAGCGTCCGCCAAATCTCGAAGATGTGTTCTTGCGGCTGACCGGACGCGAGATAGAGATATGATGAGAATGACTTATGGCGCGGCCATGCCCTCCAACGCATTTAATTGGGTCTCGGTATGGCGTCGCAACTATTTGGCCTGGAGGAAGGTTGCGCTTGCCTCGCTACTCGGCAATCTCGCCGATCCGTTGACGAACCTACTTGGTCTTGGCTTTGGTCTCGGGCTAATCGTCGGTCGCGTCAACGGGACGTCCTATATCGACTTTCTGGTGGGGGGCATGGTTGCGACCAGCGCGATGACGTCCGCGAGCTTCGAAACGATTTACGCAACGTTTGCCCGTATGCACACTCAACGGACCTGGGAGGCAATGCTGTGCACACAGCTTACACTTGGCGATATTCTGCTCGGTGAAGTAGCATGGGCAGCCAGCAAAGCCGTGCTGGCGGGTACAGGAATTACGATCGTTGCTGCTGGCCTTGGTTATGCGGCATGGCCATCCATGCTTTATGCGCTGCCCGCAATTGCTCTTACTGGTTTCGTCTTCGCGAGCTTGGCGATGGTCGTCGTATCACTAGCGCCAAGTTACGACTATTTCGTATTTTACCAGACGCTCATCCTTACACCGATGGTGTTTCTCTGCGGGGCAGTGTTTCCGATCGACCAGTTGCCCGCCGCCTTCCAGTTCGCAGCCAGCCTGCTGCCCCTGAAGCATTCGATTGAGCTCATTCGCCCGGCGATGCTTGGGCGGCCAGTCGGCGGCGTCGGGGTTCATATTGGCGCACTCTGTATCTATGCGGTTGTGCCGTTCTTGTTGTCGGTTGCACTGCTTCTGAGGCGCCTCATGCGCTGAGAGGCCGCAGTGGTAAAGTTGACGAACGCGCGCGCCATGGTGTGGAGCACGTGAAAATCGCAAAGGACACTCGGGCTGATGACGTCGTGCTTCTGCATACAGCGACGAACGATCGTGAGGCGGGTAACAAATCGAGTATTCTCACAATAAACGGAGAGTAAGATGCTGTGTCTCGGAGTGAGCGGCGGACTAGACAAGGTGTTTGAATGCCGACCCGAGCTTCCAAGCACATTTCTTCACGATGGCGCTGCCGTTCTCGTGCGCGACGGTCGTGTGATAGCAGCCGTCGAAGAGGAGCGTCTCAATCGGGTCAAGCACTCTAACAAGTTTCCAAGCCAATCGATCCAGTACTGTCTCGACGTTGCCGGTATTCAACTGAGCGATGTCGATCGCATTGCGTTCTATGCGACCGAAGCTTACTGCAACGCCATGCTCGAGCGCCTGTTTATTTCGCAGCCGTCCAACGCTATTCCGATGGATGCCAGGCTCTTGCTCCGGACGATGCTGGCGCAGGAGTTCGGCACGGACATTGATCCGTCGCGCGTCTCATTCGTAAGTCACCACCGGGCGCATGCAGTCAGTGCGTTTGCAATGTCCGGATTTGAGCAAAGTCTGGTCCTTGCAATCGATGGCGGCGGTGAGTTTCTCTCCGGTCTCGTGGCCATCGGGTCTGGAACCGAAGTTAGGCAACTCGAGAGCTTCCCGGAGAGCAACTCCTTGGGATTGTTTTATCTCGAGACGATCCGGTATCTCGGATATGGCCTGTTCGACGAATACAAGGTCATGGGACTTGCTCCCTACGGAGATCCTGCTCCATATCGCAAGCTCTTCGAGCAGTTCTATGAACTCACCGACAACGGCGGCTACCGTGTCAACCTGGATCGCATAGGACCGACGTTGTTCCGCAGTATCCAAGTGCGTCGAAAGGGAATGCCATTCACGCAGCAGCATCGAGATGTGAGTGCTTCCTTGCAGGAAGCGCTGGAGCGAATAGTGTTTCACATGCTTCGGCATTATCGAGAAGCGACCGGCATGAAGCGCCTGTGCTTGGCCGGAGGGGTGGCCCACAACTGCACCATGAACGGTAAGTTGCTGTATTCAGAGCTGTTCGAAGATATATTTGTGCAGCCCGCGGCACACGACGCTGGTTGCGCATTAGGTGCTGCACTCATGATGTCTTGCGAGGTAGGCCAGCCCGCGCCGCGAGAGCGGCTCCAGGAGGTCTATTGGGGACCCGATCTCGGAGCGGACCGCGCCATGGAGCAGGAGCTGAATGCATGGGCCGGACATCTCGAGATTGAACATAGCAATGATGTTGCGGGCAGGGCCGCCGACTGGATGGCAAACGGCGCAGTTATTGGCTGGGTGCAGGGGCGGTCGGAATTCGGGCCGCGTGCCCTCGGTAACCGAAGCATTCTTGCCGACCCTCGACCTGCAACGAATAAGGATCGCATAAACGCGATGGTCAAGAAGCGCGAAGGCTATCGACCGTTCGCGCCCTCTGTGTTGGAGGAAGATGCACACGAATATTTCGACCTCCCGGCCGGGAAGCGCGAGTTTCCCTTCATGAATTTCGTGGTTGGCGTGCAGGAGTCCAAGCGAGGTTTGCTCGGCGCTATTACGCATGTTGATGGTACGGCGCGGTTGCAAACAGTGTCGCGCAAGTCGAATCCAGCCTACTGGGAGCTTATCGACGAGTTCAAAAAGCGAACGGGTGTCCCAGTTCTGCTCAATACGTCGTTTAACAACAATGCCGAGCCGATTGTGGATTCGGTTGCAGACGCCGTCACAACATTCCTGACGACCGAGCTCGATGCTCTTGTCATTGGCCCGTTCCTTGTCAAAAAGCGCTCCGTTACCCTGGACGATTGGACTTCGCTCGCTGTCTCATTGCCGCCTTATGCGTCCCTCCATCGGGTCCGGGCACACACAGCACGAGATCGGCAGGAGACGGTATGCGAGATCCGCGCGGCGTTTTCGGGCGATTATGGTGTCCGGATTTCAGATAATGTGTACAATCTGCTGATGCGGGTCAAAGGCCAAGCCGTCCTCCTCGACGTCTTCAACGCGATGGCATTGGATCAGGCCGGGCGCGAAGCTCTCGTCAAGGAACTGCGGAGCCTGTGGGAGCAGCGCCGTGTTCGCCTGCATCCTCCCTCACGCGCTACTCGTGTAAAGGGTGACTGCGATCAGATGGCGGAGCCAGCATAAAGGCCCGATCGATGATTATGGCTACTCAGATCTCTCTCAATATGAGTTCGAGTGGGTCCAGAAGGAGGGTGTTCACCGAAGAACGAGCGCCCTGCATCGCATGGCCAGCTCGCCGAGAAGGTTCTACGAGGCGATTTGGCGGCGCCATTTACCGGATGACAGCCTCAGGCGAGACATCTCGTACAGTTGTGCTTCTCCCTGAGCCTTCAGGTATGTCGTGGCAAGGAAAATAAAATGCCGGTTGACGGGTCTAAGAAGGAAAGGTTCGTTGTTTCTCGGCGACGTACCGGTTTTGGGGATTGCCTCTGGTCGTTGGCGGCCGCCTGGCAGTACGCGAAGCGGACAGGGCGTACACTGGTCATCGATTGGCGCGGCTCGTGTTATCTCGATGAACCCTTCACCAACGCCTTTGGGGTGTTCTTCCAACCGATTCAAGACATCGCCGGCGTGCGCGTGATTTGCGATGACCAAGTCAATCAACTCTCACTCCCGGGGCCGTTTTTTCCGACTTGGTGGAATCGGCCGTCCATCGATTGCATTTACCGGCCTGATGAACAAATTTTTCGAGAGCGGGATGAGCTGAGGCAGCTCTTCGACGCCCAAGATGACACTCAGGCGAATACTGTGGTGTGTGATGCCTGTTTGATGTGGGGGTGTGATCAAGACGCAGAGCGAGAAATATTTCGGGCCATCAAACTGCGGCCTGAAATTCAAGCACGGATTGACGCGACCCATCAGGAGCACTTTGAAGGTCAAAGCGTAGTAGGTGTCCATGTTCGACACGGCAATGGCGAAAATATCATGGGGCATACACCGTACTGGGCCGATCCGGAGCTTGCCTTGCGGCAGGTATGCGCTGCCATTCAAAGAGCGAAGGCGTTTCTCCACACAAGTCCAGTCAAGGTGTTTTTATGTACGGATAGCCCGAAGGTGCTGGAGAAGGTGTCGGCCGCGTTTCCAGACCTCTTTACCATTTCAAAGCGCTTCCAGGCGGATCAAGCAGGACCATTACACAGTGCAGAACTGGGAGCGGAGGGCGGGTTTTCTGCTCTCACGGAGATGTACCTCCTCGCTCGATGCGATACCGTAATTCGCTTTCCGCCGACCAGTGCCTTTACGCGCTATGCGCGCCTTGTGGTGCCACGCATCATTGAGTTCGAGTTGAATGACCCCGGTCGCTTGATCATAACCGATGAGTCGCGCGAACATCAGGTCGTCGCGTAACCTGCATAATCCGCACTCGCGGATCATAAAGCCGGTTTGCATGTACCGTGTTGTTTCGTCGCTAAATGTATTGGCAGAGCTCTTTCAAAATGCACCTCGCCTAGTGATGCCGACAATCTTCCGGGTAAGATGAGCCTTAACCGATTGAGGCCGCTGGCGGGCTCGTCCGGGCCTGCCGAGGCCCGTGTGCTGACAAAGCGATTCCCGCAGAGCATCAGCTAGACCAAGCGTCCATTAAGCATGGGACAACATCGTATTCGGGTCGACTAACAGGCGTGTCGGTGATTGGGCAGGGTCTTGGAAGTTGGTAGGTTTACTCGAGACCACAGCATTGCGCCGAAACAAACGCCACCGTCGGACCAAACCTGTCAAGTAGGACCACTGAGCCGATGAACCTGACATGTGAGGCTCACGACGTCCGATTGGCTGCCGTGGTGAGGATCGCGCCGCCGCAGTAGCCAAAAGCCTACCCGAGAGGGATGGTCGATGGGAGGGCCGGCAGTCGCAGCCCGGAGCTCTCACGACGCGACGACGAGACCGGACGGTTTGTCTCCTACGCATCGAAGGCCATCGAGCCAAAATAGGCGCGCCAGCGGCTGTCGTCTTTGTCGGTTCGGCGGGCAAATGAGAAACTCCCGGCGCTGAAGCGTTTCCGACAAAGAGGACACTATTGTCCTGGTTGAACTTGAGGGAAAACGAGGTCAGTCGAGCGCGTGTCCATCAGGATGGCTACTGGAGATCAATAAGTGACAAAGCGACGTCGCGCGCAGCTGTCAGAAGCGAACGCGCTATTGCTTTAACCCACTAAGTTAAGCGCGACACTGCGTCGCAATCGTGTCGCCCCCCTTCGCGTTGCGCTGGCCCAAATCCTGCACCGACGTGCGCGTGAGTGACCGCGCCAAGGACAACGGAATGAGCGGCGGGTTTAGTTCTCGACGCGGCAGCCGACGATGCGATCCGGTGTTGCATATCGTAAATGGACGTCGAGGTCCGTTTTACGCCGCAGTAACCTACTGCAGGAGGGAAGATGGAACATGCTGGTGCTGACGGGGAGCCGCGGCATCGGCCACAGGGCTAGAAGGCGCTTTTCGGGGTGGCACACCACCTTGCGCATGGCAAGCCGTCGATGGCGATCTATATCCGTAGGAAGCGGCGCCGGACAATGATGGCGAGTCGAGTTGGCTGTCGCAGACGGCCACCGCGCCGCATGACCGAACTTGATGAGTGTTGCCACATGCGCTTGCTGCATTGCCCAGGTATGACCGTCTCGCCCAAGGCGCCGGATGGCACGCTGCTGCATCATCGACAACGTCAGTCGGAGAAGGCCCGATTAATGTTTGTCAGCGGCGGTGCCTGTTGGCCTGGTGGCCGTTCAATCCTCTGACTCACAAATGTCGCTTCTAAGCAGTGCGATGTATCTGCCAGCACGCAATTGCCCGCAGGCGGCACTGTGGCTCGCTTGATTGCAATGGGTGGAGACACCTACTGCCAATAGCCGAAACGCAATGGGAGAACGAAAAGCGCATTTTGGGCTCGAATGTCACGCTCGACCTCGTGCGATGACGTAGAACATATGTGACGGAATCTGCACACATACGAAAGATCGCAGCTGATTGTCGGTAGATCTACGCCGGTCTTTTTCCAATGGAGTTCTTGCGCGATTTTGTGAAGGAGTGTGAATCAATGAAGGTGTATCATTTATACTCGTGCCATGAAAAAGTGTTATCTCCTGGCGCAATCAGAGTGCGCGCGAGATCGAGAGTGAGATGCAAGACAATGCTTCGAAGTGCGAACTAAGTGAAAACACGGCGCGGAAGGGCGACGTCGGGGTTGTCGCGGTTCATATTGCTAGCGAAACCGAATGGCATGACCCCGGCGACGGTGCGAACCATTCGGTGGTCCTGCCATTGAACGAAATCGCGCTCAGAGGACTGTTCGAAATATCGAACATGCTCGCCAGTCCTTCGCGGCTCGAAGTCGCGCTGGCAAGTGTGATCGATTTGCTACAATCCTCTCTGCAGATGCGGCATGGCGTCGTCTCTCTCCTGGCAGACGATGACGTGCCGGAGATTGCGGTCGGCGCTGGCTGGAGCGAAGGAAGCGATGAGCGCTACCGGATGCGCCTGCCGCAAAAGGCGATCGAGGAGATTGTGGCAACGGGTATCCCGTTTGTCGCTGACGACGTTGCCACGCATCCAGCGTTCAGCGTAGCTGATATGGACGTGCTCGGCGCGTCCGACCACGTACGGTTATCGTTCATCGGAGTTCCCATCAGCGTCGACGGAAAAGTAGTCGGGACCCTATCCATCGAGCGTGTGCCGGACATCGGTTCGATGTTCCCGCCGGATTGCGATGTCCGGTTACTCACCATGATCGCCAACCTCATTGGACAGGCGGTGAAGCTCCATCGTTTGGTGGCGCGCGACCGCAAGCGCCTCATGGCGGAGAGCTCTCGCTGGCAGAAGGAGCTCCTTGAATTTAAGCAGCCGGCGCGAGAGCGTAAGAGAGTTCACATCGATGGTATTATAGGTACCAGTCCGGCGCTGCGCGGGCTGCTTGACAAGATCGCGGTGGTAGCCAAATCGAATGCCACGGTTCTGTTGCGAGGTGAATCGGGCACTGGCAAGGAGCTAGTGGCCAAAGCTATTCACGAGCTATCCCCGCGTGCCAAGCGGCCGTTCATCAAGATGAACTGCGCAGCGCTGCCGGAGACAGTGCTGGAATCCGAATTGTTCGGTCATGAGAAGGGAGCCTTCACCGGCGCTCTTAATTCACGCAAAGGGCGCTTTGAGCTCGCCGACAAGGGCACGCTGTTTCTGGACGAGATTGGCGAAATCTCAGGCTCCTTCCAGGCAAAGCTGTTGCGGGTTCTTCAGGAGCAAGAGTTCGAGCGGGTCGGCAGCGGCCACACCATGAAAGTTGATGTTCGCGTGATTGCCGCAACCAACAAGGACCTGGAAGGGGCGGTGGCAAAAAACGAGTTTCGGGCCGATCTTTATTATCGCATTAGCGTGGTTCCATTGCTGCTGCCGGCGTTGCGCGAAAGGCGCAGCGACATTCCGTTGCTCGCCACTGAGTTTCTCAAAAGCTTTAAC
Source organism: Bradyrhizobium sp. UFLA05-89 (assembly GCF_059803475.1). Lineage (NCBI taxonomy): Bacteria > Pseudomonadati > Pseudomonadota > Alphaproteobacteria > Hyphomicrobiales > Nitrobacteraceae > Bradyrhizobium > Bradyrhizobium sp. UFLA05-89. Next base: position 25,453 of record NZ_JBANBA010000058.1, read on the forward strand.
AGCGAGAACAGTCGAACGTTAACTTTCGATCCGAGTGCCATGGACGTGCTGATGAATTGCGGGTTTCCGGGCAATGTGCGTGAACTCGAAAACTGCGTGCAGCGGACTGCAACTCTGGCACCAGGGCCGTTCATTGTCAGGAGCGATTTTGCTTGCTGTCACGGTCAGTGCCTTTCCGCGCTGCTGTGGAAGAGCGGATTGGATGAAACGAAGCGGCGGGCCGCAGCGACCGGCGAGCTATCGGCGAGACCAGCTATGCCAACCCCTGACATAACTGCGTCGGCTGCGGTCCTCACTCCACCTGTTGAGATGGCGCCGGCCGACGGGGCGCTCGTGGGTGGTGCGAAGCTGACGGATCGCGAGCGCCTCATTGCTGCAATGGAAAAATCCGGTTGGGTGCAGGCAAAGGCGGCACGCCTCCTCGGACTAACGCCGCGCCAAATCGGCTATGCGCTGAGAAAATATAGCATCGAAATTAAGCGCCTGTGAGCGGTTTGGACTTGGTCTATGCTGTCAGACCGCGAGCTTGCGGCCAATCGATGGAGGCGTGCGCGTCCAATAAGGAGTCAATGAGAATCGATGACATGATCAGGCGTCCATCATCGCTTCGCTATTGATCCGAGGGCACCGGGCGCACTGAGCATAATCGTTTCCTTAGAGGGGAGCACGAAGGACGGGTTTCCTCCAGCTTGAAACGGATTGAATCCGGGCGCGTCGTTTGTCAGGCGAGATCCCGCTGTGCGATTTTGTCGACCTCTGCCATCAAGCGTCCTCGCCATGCCCGGAGCTCGGAGACCAGTTCTTCGAAATCTCTAGGAGGAAGACCTGCGAGGGATCGGCAGATATCACCGTCTCGCGAGGCATCCAGTTCGCGTCGTGTCGATCCATGTCCGCGTCCATCCCGATATGACATGCGAATGGACTGTTGAAGTACCAGAACCAGTTCGACCCAGGATGGGGCGGCCGGGACCCCAGAAAGCCTGGTATCCCTTCTCCGCAAAACGATAACCATTGGTGGTCACCTCGGTTGGGCCGCCGAAGTGAAAAGCGAAGTGTTTCAGCCCCTGCATGTGCGGGGGCGCTGCGAGGAGGAAATGCGTGTGATGGTCGAGGCTGCCACCCGGCTGCAGAAACGGGCCGGTGCCGGTAAAGCGGTCGGTGCAGCGGAAAGCAAGCCGATTTTCGTAAAATGCTTCCGCTTTCAGGTCGTCGGGTAGGAAGTATGCGACGTGGGACAGCGTTCGCGGGCGGATAACAGAGGCTGGTGGCAAACGCCAAGGCTATTGATCGGCCGGAATATGTACGTCCCCGAAGCGTTCGAGAATTCGCCCTGAAGTACGAATTCCCGTCTGACCGAAACCTGAAAGCCGATCGCAAAATCTGCATCGTCGATCGATTCATAGTGAACATCGCGGTCGCGGCGCAATTCTGTGGCAATTGCGTCTAGCGTTGCCATATTGGCCACGCCCATACCGTCTTTCGGAGTCGGCAACCGAGGCTCGGCGGCGAGGACAACCGCGAATCGCTCTCGTAGCAATCACCACGGACGTGCCGTCAATGGCCACAAAGCGACCACCGCGTTCTGAGCCTTGCATCGGCGTCAGTCCGTAGTCTGTGAGAAACCGGGCAGCGCCTGCTACGTCGTCGACGCCGAAGATGAGACTGTCCAATCCGACGATTTTCATTGTTCGTGTCTCCAGGCCGTGTCTGTTTCACGCAATGAGACTGCCAACGGTCTCGGCGACTCACTTTGCGATGCAATGCGTTGGTGCCGTCATCGTGGCTCGAGCGCCACTCTCGCGCCCGTTAAGATTTTTGGCACGCGTGTCCGGCCGCTGTGCGGAAATTGTTCGACCATTTGGAAGTCAACGAATTGTCCTCGACCACCGCCAAGCGTCTTGTCCACCATTTTAGAAATCCATTGTGGAAATTTTTTACGTTGATAGAGCTAACTGGCTGTGCAGGAAGGAATAGATGCGTTTCAACAACAAGCTTGACCTTAATCTTCTCGTCGCGCTCGATCACCTGCTTCACTTACGCAATGTGAGCGCGGCCGCGGCACGAATGAACATGACTCAATCCGCCATGAGCAGCGCGCTCCAGCGTCTGCGTGATTACTTTGAGGACGAACTTCTAGCCAAAGTTGGCCGCAAGATGGAGCTCACACCACGAGCCGAATCGCTCAAGGAATCAGTGAGAGATCTGCTTGTTCGGATCGAAGGAACGGTCGCGACAAGCTCGCGTTTTGACCCTTCGCAGTCGGAACGCTGCTTCACCATCCTGGCTTCCGAGTATACTCTCGCGACGATCGGACCAGCCTTACTTCGGCGTTGCGAACGAATCGCACCAGACGTGAAGTTCAACCTTGTGAGCGAGGTCGCCGCGCCGGAGCGGCTGCTCGAACAGGGAGCGGTCGATCTAATCATCATTCCGAATGAGTTCTGCTCGAAGCGTCACCCGTCGGAAATAGTCCTGCAAGACGATTTCTGCGCCGTCGCTTGGAACAAGGGACGCTACGCGATCGGCAAACTTTCCAGGAAAGAATTCTTGGCGGCGGCCCATGTTGTGATTCGAGGCGCCGAAGACGATCGGTCATTCGAAACGTCTCTTGGGACGGGGCGCGGCGTACAACGCCGGATAGACGTGACCACCTATAGCTTCAGTGCGATGCCCGGGCTGGTCGCTGGTACCAATCGCATTGCGACGACGCACCGGCGCCTCGCAAAAGAGGTAGTTGGCCGGCTACCGATCAGGATCGTCGAGCTTCCGTTCCAGCTTCCGCCCATGCAGCTATCCGTGCAGTGGCACAGGTACAGATCGAATGACACAGGCTTGATCTGGCTTCTTGAGATGATTAGGGCAACGGCAAAGGAGTTAGGCTGAGCCCCACATGGGAGTGCGCGACACGTCCAGAACAGCCACACAGGTGTTTGGTCGCGGCGGGGGAAAGTTTTGCTATTTGCTCGGCCGAGAGCGACATAAAGCTTCCGTGCCGTCATGGCCGGGGCTTGATGAAGAGCCTCCTCTCGGAGGACTAAATCGCCCAGCTGAAACCGTTGAAGTGTTATACTGGAAAGTTGCGCGTCGTTGATCGGGATGAGACAGTCCGAAGTGTAGGGATCGGTCGCTCATGGAACCGCGCGGGGGCCCTCCACTGAAGGCGAGACTATAATCCCGGCCGCCGTCCCAGTTCGGTACGTAGATTCCCAATGGCGTTGTTGGCCAGATGAAGTACGTTCTTCTCACCTGTTCTCAATGAGCGTTCCAGGTGGACTCGCAGCCGAGCGCGCAGCAGCGCCTCCGCATTATGGGTCAGGAATGGATCTTTCTCTACGAAACGCCATGACTTCTCAAAAGCCACGCGTACCAGAGTTTCAAACGTTTGCTCCTGCTTAGGGGAAGCATGATCCATGGATAGAGACTCCAACAAAAATATCCTTTTCAGCAACGACTCGCCGCTGGTCAGAAATGGTAGGTCGAAAAGCTGGCGCTTAAGCGGGGCGGAGCCTACCCAGTCGCCATTCAGCTCGTAGAACGCATGTCGATTGCTGTCGGGTCTATACAGGCGTTTGTTGAAGCGATGATGACCGCCGCTGTGCAAAACTCCTTCAGACTTCCCTGGTTCGGTATCCTAGTAGATTTGAGGACAATTGTTGGTTCAATTATCCCGACGCGGACGGCCGCTGGCATCGCTCATCGATAGGCGAATACGTTAGACCTGTGCATCTAGGAGGTCCACGAGCCAAGCAAAGGGTGAAGCAGGTTTGATATGCGCCCTAAGGCAACCAAGTTCGACGTTCAGGACTAGCGGCGGATCAGCAGGCCGCCTATCTGGAAGCAGCGCTTGAGAACGAAGAGCCTTCGTTCATTGCTGCAGCTATCTGAGATTAGCCAAGGCTCGGGGAGTTTCGAAATTCGCCCGCAAGGCAGGACTAAGCCGCGAAGCGATCTACGAAACGTTTCCCGTGGCCCGCAATCCAACGCTCGATGAACTGAGCAAGGCGGCGGACGCTCTAGGCTACAAGCTAACTCTTGTGCCGAGAGAGCGGATCGCTGGCTCAGCTGGCCACCCGAGCGGCCAGCGCGCGCTAGCATAGGTGGATCGCCGATAAGCGAACGCCATCGGTTCACGGGGAGCTGGCCGGCGACGATAGCGGAGCCGCGCCCAGCGCAAGCCCCCGAGCTGCGACTTTGTTCGACCACTTCGAGATCTAGCTCACGATTGGCGCGCTCAGGCTGCGACAGCTTTGCCACTCTCGACGGCTTGAGGGGTGCCTGGGTAGGCGGTGAGTGTTGCGATGATGCCGAGCACGGCTGCTAACATTAGCCAGAAGCCGGGCGAAGCTCGATCACCTGTCTGGTCTATCAGCCAAGTCGAGGCGAACGGCGTAAAGGTACCAAACAGCGCGGCCGCCAGTGAAAAGGCCAACGAGAAGCATGTGGTGCGCACGTGCGCCGGCACGATCTCCACTAAGCACCCCAGCATGGCGCCGCTATAGATGCCGAAGTAAAATGAGAACATCATTTCCACCGCAAGCATCTTGCCGAAGTTCGGCTCGTTCACCAGCCAATGTAGGGCTGGATAGGTGGTTAGTAATGCCAGGATGGCTATGGTCAGGAGAACAGGTTTGCGGCCGATCCGGTCGGATACAGCGCCGCCAACCGGATTCCAAATGAAGTTGGTCACAGCGACGAGGGTGGTAACCAACAGCACTTCCTGTGAAGAGAGTTTTAGCACGTTCTTGCCGAATGTTGGTGTGTAAACGGTAACGAAGTAAAACGTTGTGGTCGTGAGGATCGCAATCATCATGCCAAGGACGACGATACGCGCGTTTGCGACGGCCGAGGCAAAGACCTCGCGAGCAGTGGGGTGTCTCTTCATGGCCAAAAAGTCCGGCGTTTCTTCGAGCGTTCGGCGCAGGAAGAAGATCAGCGGAATGATGAAGCAGCCGACAAAGAAAGGAATGCGCCAACCCCAGACAAGAACGGTATCAGGTGGCATCATCCAGCTAAGGATGTAGCCGAGGATCGCTGCGACGAAAATCGCGACCTGCTGGCTTGAGGACTGGAGTGAGGTGTAAAAGCCGCGATTATTCGGAGTCGATATCTCCGATAGGTAGACCGAAACGCCACCGACTTCTACGCCAGCGGAAAAACCCTGTAGGAGGCGTCCAAGCAGCACGATTACGGGAGCGGCAATACCGATGGTCGCATAGGTCGGACAGAATGCGATGACCACCGTGCCGATCGCCATGATGGAGAGCGTGACGATGAGACCCTGGCGACGGCCGATCCGATCAATATAAGCGCCCAGCACGATAGCGCCGATCGGGCGCATTAAAGCGCCCAGCCAGAACACACCAAAGGTGTTAAGCAGCGAAGCGGTTTCATCATCCGATGGGAAGAATGCCTTCGCAATGGCGCTGGCATAGAAACCGAACAGGAAGAAGTCGAACTGCTCGAGAAAGTTTCCGCTTGTGGCACGCAGAATCGCACCAACCCGTGATTTCGGTCCGTGTGGGACAGTTGAGTACGACATCGGCGTTTCCCCGTTGAAATGGCCATTGTGGAATAACGCATTCCAGTCCGGCTGTGATTCGCTATCGGAAGGTGTTGCCGACAAATTCTGAAGCGCCTTGGATCATCGGCATATTTTCGGCGACAGTTCACAGAAGTAAAAGTGTCGGCATCCTCTTAATAAAAGAAGGGGGGCGCTGCATGACAGCGTTTAAGCGCCGTGTAGAAGTCGGCACTAGCCGGCAGCGCAAAAATGGAGAGACCGAATGTCAAGAGACGCTCACTCCGCAATGAGATCCGACGAAATGGCTCGCCGAGCACGCAAGCTCGAATGGAGTCTTGCCATGGAACGCCAGATGACGGCCAGTGGCGACGCATGATGTCAAATACCTGAGCAACGGTGGGAAAGCTGTGTTAATTCGGTGAAGTCTTCATACCTCGTACGACTACTCTGGCTGCATCGGACCGTGCTCTCAGCACTTGGTCTTCAGTCATAAACCCGGCTTCGACCAGGTTGTCCAGGACCACCTTGGCGCGAGCACGCGCTGTGGTCAGGTCGATGTGAGGGGCATAATCTGTCGGCGCCTTGATCAGGCCGACCAGCATAGCAGCTTCCGCGAGCGTCACATCGCTGGCCGGTTTATTGAAATAAAATCGCGCGGCGCCATCGACGCCGAGGGAGTCGCCGCCCATATTGACACTGTTCAGGTAAAGTCTCAGGATTTCATCTTTGGTCAGATGCCATTCGAGCCAGACGGCAAGAAATACTTCATTGATCTTGAGTCCGATGCCACGCTCGGTGTTCGAAAGCAGAGTCCGGGCGAGTTGCTGGGTGATCGAGGAGTCATCCTGGTGATCGTTCTGTGTTCTTGCCAGGAGAGCGTGGAGATCACCGGGGAAATCGATGCCGAAATGTTCGTAGAAGTGGCGGTCCTCGGTTGCGAGCGTGACCTTGATCAGAGCATCGGGAAAATCCTCAAGCGGGGTCGAAACACCACGGTCAACCGGCCTGCCACCAATCGGATCGCCGAACTGATCAAACAGGCACGCCGCGACGTTGCAAGCCTTCAGCCAATCCTCTTGCAGGGGAGCGCGAATGGTGGGAACCGCAAGCGCCAACAACAGGATCAGTCCGCCAAAAATCAGAGTCAGAGTTTCGGAAAAGGGCTCGAGAAGCAGCCAGCGCTGCCGTCGGCCGAGAGAGATGCGGTCTAAGAATCGCGAGTAACGGCCATACAATGTCCGCAACTCCCTTGCGCAGAATACTAGGGCGGAATCGGAAGACAGCTGAGGGGCCGACAAGGAGTGCCGGAGCGTGGTCCACCGTTTCGGCGGAATAATCTGACTCACGTGGATCTTTCAGTTCTTGCTGTGTGCGTGGGGCCGCGCGAGGAGGGCGCTGCGACCGAGTGCGTGTCTCAATTTCAGCTCACGGGTCCGCCTAGGATTGCGGAAGCCGAACGAAATGACTGGAGTTCGTCTTTGGAAAAGTCGGACAATCCAACTTGATCCATCCTGGTCACAAGAACGACGGATCGCCGGTACTCACCTGAAAGTCGCTCGAGCTGCAGTGTCTTCGAGCGCCGCATCTTACGAGCCGTATCGAAACAAATGACGTTCTGACCAGGCATCGATGCTCCCGCTGTCTGATGTGGAGTCTGCTCTCTAAATCGGCGAGCAGAGTCGGCCGCTCACATAGAGGGCAAGTGTGGCGTCTTCGCGCGGTCGCTGAAGCGAAAAATCGGCAACAGCTGACATCTTTCGCAAGTGCGTCAACTTTCGTCCGGAAAAGTCGGCGAGAACGGTCGTTACCGCCGGCTGCTGGTCCGTGAGCTTAATGATGTTTCGTTGGCAGATTCGAAATGGCCCCGAGCGGAAACCAGCTCCCTTAAGTCTGTGCTCGCTACGCCGCGCGTAGCCGCGATTGCCCACGCATTGAGGCAGAATTCTAGGACTTTGCGGGTTTGCCGCGCCCCCAAAAATGGGCAGTGCCGCCAGTCAAGGGCGGCTCGTCTGCTCGGCTTGGCCGCGCCAGACCGGTCAAGTGTTGAAAAAGTACGGCTTTGAGATCTAGCCCGCCAGAGGTTGATGACATTCTTCGCTCGAAAGAAAGGCCAGGCGGTTCGCTGGCGCTGAAGGGTCTCCCTGTCATGGAGACGCCATTCATGACGGTGTGTCTCGGTGAGATCGATCCGAAAGCCTCTCTCGCCGATCTTCTCCATCGCCGAAACCGGACGTGCGTTAAGGCGCGTCGCGAAAGTGATCGTCACGTCTGGATTTCTGTGCCAGGAATTTAGGACGTCGCGGTGCCGACCTGCGCGTGCTGAAGCTTAGCAAGATCGTCGTTGCGATCGAGCGTATCGTCCTTGGCGCAAACGTTGAAGGAGGCAGTATTGATCTTCCCCAGCGCTTCGCGAACATCGCGCGCATAGGCCTCGCCGGCAACGGTCAGGCGGATCGTGTGGCCCACGCGCGCAAAAAGTGCGATCTCGAGCTGCTCCTCCAAGCTCTTGATGTGCCGGCTGACCGCGCTCTGGGTGAGGCTGAGCTCGCGAGCTGCTAGGGTCACGCTGCCTGTTCTGGCCGCGGCGTCAAAAGCTGCGAGCCTTGCGGTGGACGGAAGAAACCGGCGGGATGTTGGCATTTTTGCTCCAAACGAGGATAGTCGTTTAGCAACGATGATTGCGATGAATAGGCGGCGGTGTACACCTAAGGAGGTGTCCAATCCTCCACCGATTGTTCGTTTCAATTCGCTAGCCTCGAAACTGCCTCGACGGTTGGGAGACGAGCTACGCCGGATGAATACCACGCAAAACGATCTCGGAGGTCCTGTTGAGCACTAGACCGGTATTTCCGTTTAATCGACACCATCACGTGAGAGTTGGATGAGCTTCTTGCTGCACGCGCGAGCGAAGTGCATAGGTACGGTGGGAGAAGTGCATAGGTACGGTGGGACAGGAACCGTTGCAAGCGACTGAGAATCCGATCGTTAATTGCTGAAGTCTTACTCGCCTGATTGAGAATCGAGTTTTCTGAGCACACTATGCTGAATCTTGCCTAGTACCGTTCGCGGCAATTCTTCCGTGAAAATGATCTCGCGTGGCACTTTGAAACGCGCCAGATGCAATTGCATATGCATTACGAGTGCCTCCAGCAACATCAGCGTGCTCTAAAAGTACACGTTCGATCTCCGCCGGATAGATGTTTTCCCCGCCGGAAATGATCAGGTTCTTCTTGCGGTCATGAACCCAAAAATAGCCGTCGGCATCGCGACGGGCGATGTCGCCAGTACGATACCAGCCGTCATGCATCGCCTCGCACGTGGCTGGTTGATTGCCCCAATACTCGCGAAAAACATTGGGGCCGCGCACCGCGATCTCACCCGGAGTCCCCGCGGGCAATTCGTTGCCGCCGTCATCCGTGACCATCGCTTCGCAGCATAGTCCGGGTAGGCCGGTCGACCCCTCCCGTGAAAGGTCACCGCCGAGCCTCGTATAAACCGCAATGGGGCTCGTTTCCGTGGAACCGTAAACTTGAAGAACAGGCAGCCGGCACGCAACCAAGCGATCGACCAGGTGCTGCGGCACTGTCGTTGAGCCTACCGAGACCGCTTTCAGCGACGACAAATCGATCGTCGACCACCTAGGGTCGTCGGTCAAGGCCTGAATGATCGCAGGCACCAGGACGGTCAAAGTTGGTCGATCATGCTTGAGTGCAGCAAAGGTGGCGTCAGTCGTAAACCGCGAATGGATGGTGACGGTTGCGCCAAGCTGTAATGCGGGCGTCGTCTGAATGTTCAGCCCGCCGACGTGGAATAGCGGTAATACGGTCAGTACATGATCGTCCGATGTGAGTGCGTGCATATGCTGGCTCATCACGCCGTTCCACAACAAAGCTTCCTGGCGCAGCACCGCTCCCTTCGGCCGGCCTGTGGTTCCCGAGGTGTAGACGATCAGAAGCGGGTCGGTCAGGTCCGCGCAAGGGTAATAGCTGTCCCGCCGTGTCTGATCCAACAGGTCCTCCCACGCGCGAGTGCCGGAAGGCGCAAAGTCGAGGCCCACTGTCGCGACCTCGGGCAGTGCCTCTGCTAGAATCGACAGAAGTACTTCAAAAGCCCGCTCAATGACCAGAACCTTAGCGCCAACGTCGGACAAAATGAAAAGCTGCTCAGTAGCCGCGAGCCGCCAATTCAAGGGTACTAAAATCGCCCCGAGCCGCGCGCAAGCGTAGAGGAGAACGAGGTAATCAGGGCGGTTTAGGCTAAGGACGGCAACGCGATCGCCTCTGTTGACGCCGAGCCCGTGTTTCAGGGCCCGCGCAGCCCGATCAATACGTCTATTAAGGTCGCCGTAAGTTAAGGTATCGCCCTCGAAATGGATTGCGGGTTTGTCAGGAGCGAACGCTGCGTTGCGCTCAATCAGTGTACAGAGATCCACCATCCTTCATCCTCGGTCGTTGGGCTCTCACAAGGCTCATGCTGCGTTTTCTGAACCTGACTTGTCAGCGTTCATTTGAAGGTTGCGATCGTGCGTCACGTTTCTGGGTCCGGTTTAGCTGAACGGGAAAGAGTGTCACGCGAGACCGGCTGCAAAGAAGAATCTGCCCGGATCTCGTACAGCCCAGGCTGTGGCAGGGCGGTGGGCTCGGAACCAGATCGTGTTCGGCACTCAGTGGCCGTTACATAGTTATGGAAGCCGATCGACTCGTATGTCCTGTGTTCGTCGTGGATCACGGCTCACAACGAGCGCCGGGGCAGCAGACTCGATTCGAGATCACGAAAGATGGTGTAGTTTCGCCGAATCCACTGATGCAGTTCAGTCGAGGAATCCTTTTCTTGGCGCAGATAGCCGGTGAACGACAAACTTAATCGGCAGATAAAGGCATTTAGAAACACCGGCAGCGCCGCGAGCCGGAGCGTGCGGCCGCGCTTCATGGCCTCGAACAACTCGCCGCGAACAACGAATTCGTTATGCACGGTGATCAGAATATGCCGCGGAACTTGCCAGCGTAGCATCTCATAGGCTCGCGATGAGACACGGTCGATGTCAGGTACGAACAAGACGATTGGCACGACGTTGTGCAGTATCGCCTCGCGTAAGAAGTCGATTTCGCTGCACACCTTGAAGAATTCGTCGAAGGCGTGGAAGCCAAGGTCTATCACCTTGGCCACGCTATCGTTGATGATTAGTCGGTCAATTAGCTGCATCTTGCCATAGGTGTCCATGACATCTGCTGTCTCAGTGATGGAAGGAAGGTAGTCAAGCAACGACGGCTCCTTCAAGTTGAGGTCGAAGGAGAGCACCGTACCGTTCTTCAGCAGCAAGAACTCGCTCAAGAGCCGCGCGATCAGCGTCTTGCCGACCTGCGGGCTCGCAGAGCAGATGATATAGACCGGCGTTACCAAAACTGCGCATCCAGCGCTGCATAAGTCCTCGACGACTATCTTTCTCCCGCGCGGGTCACCGATTTGGCGCCGGCGAGGTCCGTTAGGTTGATGCGGTCATACTCGCTCCACACATTGGCGAGCCAATGCCGGACGTATCCGCGCAGCACGAAGGAATAGTTAGCGGCGTCATCGTGCGGCCCCTTGTTTGCGACAAAATTGACGAACGGGACGGAAGCGACCTCGACCTGTTCATAGGCCATCTCGTTGAGTTTCGGGATTGTCAGGTCGGTGGCGTCTTTGATGCGGTGGAAATAGGAATTGTAGGTCGACTGGTCCCACTGAAAGAATTGGGTGTCATTGATGAAGTTCTTGACCAGGAAGTATTTTGCGCCGGCCATGAAATTGCTCGTCTCGGCGATCTCGTCCAGCGAGGCGATAGACGATCCCAATACGTGGAAAACGGCAAAGGTGATTTGGCCCGATCGCGCGGCGTCCAAAAAGCCTATGTCGCGAAGCGATGCTAGTGCTGGGGACATCAGTCCTGCGCGGACGTCGATCACGCTGACGGAGAGGCCCGCGTTTAGCGTGTCGAATATCTTCATCTGGTCTGCGGTCCTTGTCATATCCACAATTTCAGTGATCGCAGGATGAAAGCGCTTTAGCGTTCCGCGGGGCGACTCGGTGTCAAATGCGCGGGTCTGCACATTGTTCGCGCTGAAATAGTCCAGAAGAGTCCGGGATACGGTCGTTTTGCCGACGCCGCCCTTGTCCGCGCCGACCACAATCACAACTGGCTTTGCCATGGAAGTCTTTTACCTCAAGATATTTGTTTAACCGGGAGAACCGCAAAGTGCGGCTGTATGTGTCTTGCGATGCTCTGGAGCCGAACATGGCAGAGACAAGAGATCGCGCGATGTCTTAAGACGTCAACGACACGAGTGTCGGGGAGTCTCCTAGCGCCAGGGCCGCACGAGGATGATGGCGGCGATGAGCCGATGAAACGGCAGTGGGCGATAAGCCGTCGGCGCACCGTCGTGGTTCGTACGCGCGGTTTGCAGTGAGCGATGATAGGCACCGCGTCCTCGACAGGCCGTCGATACTCGGCAAACCGACAGTCATCGAGGGCTGATTGGAACTGGGCATCATCACGCTGACCTCTCGAGGACAGCGGATTCAGAGCTTGCGAAGTTAGAATGACGTTCCTCCATCGTGATGTGGAGCATGACAGGGACAACTTGCATGTTGGTTCCTAAGATATCTGAAGAGGCAGATTGATTATCTCGTTTCATGGGTCTCGAATAAGCTTGAGGCGGAGGTTGTGGGCTATGGAGTGTCCATGCATAGCGCTTTCCGGTGCGCGCAGGGCGGAGCCCCGGCTCCAGGCGGAGGTGAATCCAAATCTGGAGCGTCTGACTGAACCGAGAGGGGGGACGAACTCCCGCCTTCCAAATTGCCGGTCATGTCCAGCCTATTAAGCCCGAAAAGGCAGACGATGATGGCAAGGACGAGTAGCGCGCAGCCTATCCACCTCCGAATCCAAAGTGTTGGCATTCAGGCGTTCCTGAGCGCGATGGTGCCGACGACCGCGAAGAGGGAGCGGCTCGCTCCGCGGTCGAATGACCGCGGCTCGGGCGGACGATCTCCTGTGCGCGGGTAGAAAGTCGCATCGTTCATGGGGGGCTCCTATTATACTTCAGGCGCGAGCGATCCTCAGGCCAGCATTCTCGAGCGCAGCCAGAATCTCGCTTGCAACGCCCTGCGCACCACCCTGGTGCTCACCGATCAAGTTTGACGCCACGATATCCGCGATAATCGCGTACGCTCTCTGGCGATGGGTGAAATCGTCCTCAACATAGTCACCGCAGGCATTGCAGGCGAGCACCGGTCGGCCGCTCCAGGGGTCGTGAAATGCGGTTAGGTCATTGGCGTTACAATTCGGGCACTGCATTGGTGGCTCTTGGCATGTTTCATTCTTGCTCTGTGCTCATCTATTCAAGCGAGGATGCACTCAATCGTTCGCCGCAATCGCTCTTCGAGCCGACGCGACCGCTACGCTACATTCTGAAAACGCCGTAGTGCGGTGCTTCGATTGGAGCATTAAGCGAGGCGCTCAAGGCGATTGAGAGTGCGTTTCGGGTATCTACGGGATCAAGAATGCCATCATCCCAAAGCTCGGAAGTTGCGTAGTAGGCGCTCGATCGCTCCCGATAATCCGTCATGATTGGTTCTCGAATGGCCGCCAGTTCCTGATCGGACAAACGCCCACCTTCACGAGCCAATTGCCTTGCCTTGACGTGGGTGAGTACGCCCGCTGCCTGCTCGGCCCCCATGGCCGAAATCTGCGATTGTGGCCAGGTAAACATAAAGCGTGGATCGAATGCGCGACCAGCCATGGCGTATGTTCCCGCTCCGTGGGAGCCGTTGCAGATCACTGTAAGCTTGGGCACCGACGCTCCAGAAACGGCCATGATGAGGTTGGCGCCATCTTTGGTGATGCCGCCATGTTCGTACTCCCGTCCAACCATAAAGCCGGTGGTATTCTGCAGAAAGAGCAGGGGCGTCCGGTTCTTGTCGCAGAGTTGGATGAAGTGAGCGCCCTTCATCACGCTGTGATTCTGCAGCACACCATTGTTCGCGATAATGCCGATCTGATACCCGTGGAGGCGCGCAAAGCCGCATACCAGGGATTGGCCATAGTTCGGCTGGTACTCATGGAATCGGCTGCCATCCACCAAGCGCGCGATGATCTCCCGAATGTCGAACTGAACGCGAGGATCTTTTGGAAGAATGCCGTATAGCTCGGACGCATCGTAGACCGGAGGCTCCGGAGCGGATCGATCAATGGCTTCTTTCGTCGGACGCGTCAGGCGAGCAACAATGTCCCGGGCAAGAGCAATCGCATGCATCTCGGAAGTCGCGGCGTAGTCACCTGTTCCTGAGACGCTCGAATGCATGTGAGCGCCACCAAGCTCTTCGGCAGATACCACCTCTCCGGTGGCTGCCTTTACGACCGGAGGCCCGCCGAGGAAGATGGCTCCAGTCCCCTGCACGATGATGTTGTAATCGCTGAGCGCCGGAACATAGGCCCCTCCCGCGGTACAGTGCCCCATGACGATGGCAACTTGCGGCACTCCCATCTTAGAGAGAATTGCTTGGTTACGCAGGATTCGACCTGCGTGATAGCGGTCTGCGAAGAACTCCGCTTGCAGAGGCAAGAACCCGCCGGCGCAGTCGCAAAGATGGACCACCATGAGGCGGTTCTCAATTGCGATATCTAGTGCCCGTACGATCTTTTTCACGGATAGTGGATACCAAGCGCCGCCCTTTACACTGGAATCATCTGCATGAACAATGACCTCGCGACCCGCGACTATGCCGACGCCGACGACCTGCGCGGCGCACGGCACCTCGCCATCATAGGCCTTGTTGCCAGCGAGCGTCGAAAGCTCGAGAAACGGAGTTTCGGGATCGAGCAACGCCTCGATCCGATCTCGAACAAATAGCTTGTTTTGCTGCCGCAGACGCGAAAGGTCTCGTGCCGGTCGGTCGAAGCGAGCGGAACGTTGGCGTTCCTTCAATTCGGCCGCAAGCCGTCGGTTATGGAGCTCGTTGAGGCGGAATTCTTGTGATCGGGTGGCCGCGCGAGAAACGATCCGCTGCATATCAGCGTCCTTCCTCGGAAAACGTAACCAGCGCGGAGTCTCGCTCGAAGCTTTCGCCGACTTTAAAGTGTATGCGCTCGACCACACCGTTCCGCGGGGAGCGTACGACAAATTCTAACTTCATACTCTCGGCCAACATCAGCCTAGCGCCTGCGGAAACGACATCACCAGATGAAACCTCGGTCGCAACCACGACGCCCGGCATCGGTGCGCGGGCTACAAGATCATCCGCCTGCGCGTGTGACGAAGCGAGCGCTCGCAATTGATCGCGATATTGTACGATGTGCGTCCTACCGCGGATATGCAGGTAAAGCGTATCACCGCCGATTGCGAATTTGACCGGGATGGTGTCGCTCGGAATGACAAGAAGACCGCTGCCGTCGAGTTGATGCAAGAACGTCACCGGTGCAATGACCTCGTCATCCAGGTGAAGACGATAGCCGTGTTGGCCAGGTGAGAGCCACAATTCATAAGTCTCAACATCAAGCGCAAAAGAGTGCCTCACGTCAGTTTCTCCACTTGCCGAGCTCCGCGTGGAGCGTGGGTACGGCATCTGCCGAATCACGAACGGCCCTGGTCAGGAGCGCGGCGGCTGCTAGGACGGCGGGTAGATCGCTCGCACATTGGCCAACTGCGACTTGCGGATTGTCATCGAGATACCCGGTATGGATCTGTCCAGTCAAAAACGCCTCGTCCACGAGCAGACGCGAAAGGAAATCGACGTTTGTCTCGCAGCCAAGAAGGACCAACTCGCGCATTACGCGTTGGGACGTTGATGCGGCTTCGCGGCGCGTGTGCGAATGTACGACGACCTTTGCGAGCAAGGGATCGAATGCTGTCGTAATTGTCTGACCTTGAACGATTCCGCTGTCAATTCGTACGCCCGCAGTCTCTGGGTACTCCAGCTTGAGTATCTTGCCGGTCGTCGGAGCGTAGTCTCGTTCAGGAGATTCAGCATATATTCTGGCCTCAATCGCGTGACCCTTTGAGACGATATCGGACTGCGAAAAGCGGAGCTTGTGACCCGCAGCGATATGAAGCTGTTCGGCAACAATGTCGATGCCGGTGACCATCTCGGTTACGGGATGCTCAACCTGAAGCCTGGTGTTCATCTCAAGGAAGTAGAATTCACTTCCATCAAAGATGAACTCGACAGTTCCCGCATTTCGATAGTTGGCGCTACGAGCGATGCCGACTGCCATTTCGCAGACCCGTTTCCGCAGCTCCGGCGACAAGGCAGGTGAGGGCGTCTCCTCAATGATCTTCTGGAAACGGCGTTGCACCGAGCACTCTCTTTCGAAGAGGTGGACCACGTTTCCGAAGGAATCGGCTAGCACCTGCACTTCGATGTGGCGCGGGCGTTCAGCATAGCGTTCGACGTAAAGCCGGCCGTCCCCGAAGTACCGCTGCCCCTCCCGGCGTGTTTGAGCAATCGCGTCGTCGAGAATTTCGAGATTGCGCACAATCCGCATACCCTTGCCGCCGCCGCCCGCTGACGGTTTGATCAGCAAAGGGAGGCCAAGGGCTCGCGCTCTAGAAAGGAAGGTCTCTGGATCGCCTTCTTCGACGGCTGAAGGCGCGACGGGAAATCCACTTTGCTGAACTAATCTGCGGCCCCGGATTTTATCACCCATTAGATCGATGCTTTCGGAAGTGGGCCCGACGAAGGCAATGCCTGCCCTGGCAACGGCTCTCGCGAAGTCAGCGCTCTCCGATAGAAAGCCATAGCCGGGATGCAAGGCGCCGGCACCTGATCTGACGGCGCAAGCGATGATTTGCTCGGCATCAAGATAGGCGGCGCTCGGTGAGCGACCCTCGATGACAATCGCTGCGTCCGCCATAGAAACGGCCGGCGTGCCCGCATCGACGTCGTGGTAGACGATAGCTGATCGTAGCCCTAACTTGCGCAACGTCTTGATGATGCGCACAGCTATCTCGCCCCTATTGGCGATGAGAACTGTATTGAAGGGCAGGATCTGCATCCGCGTATTCGTCCAAAGAGGGGGGGGAATCACGACGTTCGAGAGCTGTTGGGTCTACGAGCAGCTGTCCGTACCAGTCACATGAAGGTGAAAATCCCGGCGACTGTCCTTTGGAGGCTGGAAACGCCGAGCGGAACCATCAAAGGTATGAGCTGAAGTCATTTCGAGCCTGATTTTGCTTTTGCACTTTCATGCACTGAGATCACGTAGCGACACTGGTCACTCAAGCTGGTGAACTTGGTTCGAAGACAAGAAGTGATAGCCTCGACATCCGGGATGGCACTGCTGCACAGCCGAAACACGTCCGGGGTGCAAGCCTTCTGCTCATCCGCCGTCGCTTGTCGATCTCCGGCGATTGCGCATTCAAAGGTTAGAGAATTCAAAGCCGCAAAAACAATGAAAGCCATGCGATGGCAACCTGCTCGATAGGCCCGATCAGGTAGGGGACGCTGCATTGGGTTCACGATATTCCTCTTTGATGGTGAGTTGTGCCGTGTTGAGTGTCGTGCACGACACTCAACAAAGGAAGCCAAAGGCTCAGATTAGCGACGTTCCCGGCAAGAGACCCATTTGAAGGTGGAAGTCGGATCGATGGTGTTGGCCATCGGTGCGGTCGCCGTCACTGCAAGGTGAGTTCGAACGCATCCGAAAATGGCAGATGACAGACACGTGCTAAACTCGGCTCGGGACGCCAGTTAGCTGCACGTCGTTCATGGCCATCACAATGTTCTGTGTCGGGCACGCGCGTAGCGCGTAGGATTGGTGCATACCGGACACCTATCCGGTTTGTGACGATGAGTACGATACGACATTGTATGTGTGTCTGGATCCTGATGATGTCGTGCGGCGAGACCTGGACAGGCTGGACATTGACGATCCCTAAACGACTTCGAGCGTCGGCCTCGCCGGAGACCACCGCCACTTGTTCGAGACCTTACAATTTGACGCTACGTACGATTCAAGCCTTCCGAGCGGCTTACTTGATGAAATTGTGTGAATTCGTATGGCAGCGGCAGGCGTATCATTTGCGACAATGTCTAGAGGCAGGGCGAAAGGAAAAAAATGAGGGACGACTTCGCGGCTCACCCCGCGAAATCACAGTGCATCGTGGCCGATCCTGGTAAGCGTCGTTCTGATCGCACCTTCTTGTGGCGCGAGGGTAGGTGAGGTTAACGATCTCTTTGAAGGGATCGGCTCGTGGCAGCGGCTGTTGCCATCGCGTTGTTCCGATGCTGGGACAATCGGCTAGTCCTCAAAGATTAAGGGTTGGTACCTGCGCGACGCGCCTTCGTTGCACGCATGGGGCAACTATTGAAGTTCCGTCGATGTTGACTGAGAGCAAGTGTCGTGCTCGGCGCGCCCCTTTATCTCAATGTGCCCGAGCCGCAATCCAGCAGTTCGCGCAGCAGAGATCGATGCCCTGCAGCGACGTCTGGAGTTAACCCCGCATGTTTTTCCTTGTCGCCACATGGGGCGTGACCGATCAAACAAGTCGCGGGTTCAGAACAGTCCTTCATCGAAGTCCATCGTGCCGAATCAGCTCGGCGCGAGGGAATCAGAACCCGCTAATTAGACGGACTCTACGACTCTATCTGCACTCCGGGTCGACCAAGCAAAAAAAGGTTCGGCAGAGCCATTCCATCTCCGGGCTGGCGCTGCAAAGATCGAACGTATCGGCGACCTGCGCATTGGTGTCGACGGGTCCTGCGGCCTCAGCGACAAAAGTCGGCTCCGTCGCTGCAATCGTTATGGCGGTCGCAGTCACAAACAAGAATTTGTTCATCGATCGTCACTTCTTTAGCTAAATCCACCCGTCCTTCTGCTTAACAGAGCCAACGCAAAACACAAATCTAACGCTACGTCAGGTTACATCTGGAGATTATTACTCATCAACGCAGGTTTCCGATGGCGTATTGGGCTCGGCTTCCGATCGCGCTCGCGTAGTTAAGTTTTGGCGATTGGAAGCGGGATTACGGCCGCGGCAGGTCGAGGCCGCGCAACATTCTTGTATGCTGCGCTCTACCAACTAGAAGACGCAGCGCGAGGGATCGCCGATCGTTCGACTGATCCCGGGGAAGCCAGGTCGACTGTCCTTTTCGTCAAGGAAGAGGTGATCATCGTCGCTTTCCGGGCTGCACACGCTGCTGCCGCTCGACGATTGCCTCTATGCGGGGCCAACCGACCATCCCGCATCTGGCGCCATGTCATCAGCCGATTGCCGGAGGTCAAAGCGATCCGGAGACGTTGCGAGACATGAAAGAGTTGGCCGCTCAGTCGCAAGACGGCACCACGCGTGGGTCAGAAAACGGTCCGTTCTACGTTCGCCCGCGCGCCGTGAACGAGAACGACGAACTAAGCAGAGACGGTCGCATGAGAGGCGGCAGCGCTTGCGAGGCGAGCCGAACAGTTGCTGTCAGCGCACCTCCGCGTCCGCAAGATTGGGAGGTCATGTGCGCAGGCTTAGCAATGGGTCACGGTTGGAGCCAATTTGATTTGGTGGTGACCTGAGGAAAAGCTTGAAATGCACATAACGTCACATTGTAGGTTCGGAGCGCGAAACATTAAAGGTAGCCACCATGCTTCAATCGCAATTGCATTCGCTCTCCACCTACGCGCTCGGCATAGAGCACGGTATCATACCAGGCGACTATCCCGTAGGTGCCAAATGCGGCGTGTCTAAGAACGAACAGGAGGAGGCTGAAAATATATGGGCCTACTGCTTCTCACCTCAGGATCGGATCAAGTACATTCGCAAGAATCGTTCGCAGTTTGAATTTCACGACTACAGCCAGATGGTCGGGGTCGTGCGGGGCCGCTGCTTCACCGGTTCCGTCTCGGAGCTGGTCAACTGGCGCCGTCGATTCAGGGTATGGGCATGGCGCGCTGTCTTATTGTTCTGTGTGGCGACGTGGGTAGCCATTGTCCTCGCCGTAATTCGAGCGGCCGGTTGAACGTTGGCAATTGAGCCACTACGAGCAAAGCAACACATTAGTTCGGATCGATAGAGTGCCTAGAAGCCGCGGAAGCATCTGCTAGTCTGCATTTGCGGGCGGCGTTCGGTTGCGCCAAAAGGTCGCCAAGCGATGTGTCGTTCATTACCCACCGGGGCGGATAGCCGGCATGGATGATGCTGCGGCTTATATGAGTGTATCAGCGACGCCGGGAAGGAAGTCCGCTCTGGCGTGAACTTGGAGATTGGGCGGCGAGATCAGGTGCCGCCGCTATACTAAAACGTCGTCTTGTCGAGCCACCCCACGCTGAGGCGAAAGCAGCTCGACGTCTCTTTTGCAAAATCATGTGCTCTATCTCATAGCGATGGCACGGCCATCAGCTATATCATGCGGCAGCTACGAGAGCGATAATCAACTCAACAAGAAGTCCAAGTTCGACTCGAGTAAAAGATGTGCGTCCTAAAATGAGTCTTGCGATCTCTGTTCGGTTGGAAGGAGTTCGCATGCTTGGGGGTAATGCCAAGACTGCTTCATCGAAAAGCCGTCCCAGTGTCAGAAGCTGTTGTGGCTCGTATAGCTTGCCGTACTGCTGCTCCAGACGGCTCGCGCCCTCTTTGATGGCCGCACTGTCGGCTTGTTCGTCGATTTCCGGGCATAGGCCGAGCTTCGCTGCTACGAGCTCGTTTGTAAGTGCATCGAGGAGCCGGGTCGCTTCGAGTGCGCTCTCGTCCTCGCAGATCAGCCCTGCAACCTCTTCAATTTGTAGCTCGATCCTCTGCTTAAGATATTGAATACGCGAATTGCAGGGATGAAGGTGCTCAGCACGTTCTCGAGGCGGCGGTGCTGTGGGGATATTTGGATCGGTATCGGCTTTCAGTTGAATGGGCGATGAGTGGGCGAAAGCGCGTAGAGGAAGGACAAAATATCGAAGGAGCTGCGAAAAGAAACAAACCACTATCTCCCGATAAGCTTGGTTCAGGCCCTCAACTGGCCTGGATTTTCTAGGCACGTACGTTGTCATAGTCATGGCTGCCTCATGTATCGTTCTGGCACACGGATCTTCTGTTGCGCAGCGCTGGCCTGCAGCCCGCGTGAGGATGCCGCTTGACGAGACCTGCCGATAACCGTTCGAACGGCCCTTCTGAAGCCTTGCTGTTGAGCAGGTGGCGAACGAGGCCACCTGGAGGAACTGCCCTCAACAGCCGACGATTAATCCTCACGACCTGCTCCATCCCCGAGCTCAACCGCCGCGTTGACTAGCAGTGTTCCTCAGGTTCGGTAAAATAGATTGTTATGATGGAGCGCATTCACCTCATGGATAGAACGGTGCGACAATGACTCCATCGCGGATTACGTCCACGGCAGTCAACCGGCCGGGCTCGTTGCGGCACACAATTCGACCGCGTCTGGTCGAGCTTTGCGCTGGGAGCTGCCGAACGGACGGCTCAGGCGCGAGCGTTCTCGTGCGAGGACATGATCGTTGTTAAGAAGCCAGACTTCAGATCGAGAGGAGTTGAGCGGCGGACTGAGACCGCCGCAATCGCTGGATGAGAAGATAATCTCTAACCAGCACCAACGATCATAACTTAGCCGAGGGATCATGAGACTCTGCACCGTGCGATGCTTGGATTTCTGATGCCCCTCGTTGAGGCGGCGGTGCTACGCCCTCGAAGTGCTTTTGTATCGGCGGCGTAGGTTGGGCACTATGGCTTTTGACAAGTGTTTCTGTCGCGCGTCTCGATCAGCGCCTCTGGTTTTTGCAGGGCTAAGTAGAAACAGATTGAGTTTTCAGCAGACCTGAGCGTGGCGGTGCTCCGAGAACAATTCGCGACATTAATCCAAAGTCTTGCACAATCCAGCGAATGCCTGTCGCGATAACAATAATGGTCACACCAAGCGAAATCGCGACCGCGATCCTGGTCGATGGATCCCAGAGCTCTCCAAACTGGACCAGGTCCATGAGACGAAAGACGCTTCCTTGAAGGAGATAAAGTAGCAGGGTGCTCTGACCCAGGTCTACCGCGATAAAGCGAGCTATCCGACTTGAACCACAAAAGTTCCAGCATCGCAGGATCACTTCCGCGGCGACAGCTGAGGCTGCTGCAGAGCCAACGAACATAAGCGATACTTGTTTGGCCGACTGTGCATCGTGAATCAGAACTAGATTGCTATAGGCATAAGTCTCCTTGTCCCAAGCCAGGAAGCACACGCAAGCGAGACCAAAGAGCAAGAGAAGCAAAAGGGACTTGTGACGTAAGAGGGCGCTCGTCCGCCAGTCAGAAGACTTGGCGAGCACGAACCCGAGGCAAAAGAACGGATAAGTGTACCTGATCAAGGGGAATATCGAAAATGTGACCGGCGCGAGTGCGATCAGGACCGCAGATACGGATACCATCCATGTCGACCGCAGATTAGCAGCGATGAAAAGTCCAACGAGAAGAAAAGAAGCAAACGTTGCCCATATAAACCAGTATGTGCCAGCGAACTCCCTTGGGAATTCCAGCGCACCGTTTACTACGCTTGGCGCGGGCGAAAATGCGGCCAACTTAACCGTTTCCATGAGCGTGCACCAGAACAGCATAGGCAGCAGTAACTGCACCGCGCGGTCCTTGACGCTGCGAGTCAACGATTTTCGCAAAAGTGCGCCCGAGGACAGATATCCGCTAATCGCCATGAAGAGGGGCATGTGAAACATGTAGATCGACTTGAAGTATGGTGAATACCAATACTGATTATCTCTGTAGACGACATATTGTAATAGGTGTCCCACGATCACCAGAATGATGAGGATGCCTTTAGCGAAATCAAAACCCAGATTTCTGTCGGCTGAGCGCGAGTTGCGTTCTGTCGACGCTGTTGGTGTCTTGTCAGTATCCAAGCTCTCTAACCATTGTTCCGTGCGCACGCCGTTGGCAGGTTGTCCGCTTTTGGTTCTGCCCTATTTCCATTCTCAATGGAAGATGACCTCAACGCTTGAGAGCGGCGAGGATGTAGGAAGCGGGATGCTTTTTGGGTAAATTCAAGGCTCTCTGGATGCGGCCGGATCGGCCGTGATAGCACTCAGACCTTTGTCAATCCGGGACGTGCAACGCATCTAGCACATTGGCTAATCGGCTTCGTCGCGCACTTTGTATCTCCTCCAGACATCTTGCCGGGAAACGTTCGTGGTGTCGCCGCATCAAGACCGAATTCACGTGTTGTTCGTGCTCAGCTCTCGCGGTCGCACTCGCGGCGCCTTGAAAGCGGCATTGGGCACTCGTCGAGCGGATCACGTTTGGATCGTGCATCAAGTCATGTCCCTTGCGAGAGCGGTGCAAGCGATGATGAATTCTTGCGGGCCGCAATCGCCTCATGGTTGTATCTCAAACCAATGCGAGAAGTGGGCGAATGGCGCACCGTCCTTGCGTTTCTGAGGGCGGCTTCCTCCCGTGCAGGATTAGCGTCCCACCTCGGATCGCTACAGATAAAGGGAGATCCGAGAGGCTCGTCAGCGAGCAGAAATTGTCATGTTGCGTAATATATGGCAGGTTCTAACTGAGCGTAATATCATCGACCGGACGGTCGAATGTCGCAGGAAAAGCCGCCTCAGTTCGACATGGAAAGACATGACGATTCGGCGGTCCTCTGGGAAGACGGTGATTGCGTCTTCTGCCGCGCATGGCGTCGGACCGCAGATGGTGGCCGACAACCAGTTCTAATTGTGCGACCGGCTACATTGCATCCTCCGCGTGCTGCGCTTGACCGCCTGGCTCATGAATATGAACTAGGGGAACGGCTCGGGGGGAAATGGGCGGTGCGGCCCCTGGAGCTAGTCCGCGACGGTGGCCGAACCACTCTGGTTCTGGAGGATCCGGCCGGTGAACCCCTGGTTCACTTGCTGGGCGCACCTCTGGAGTTGGACTGCTTTCTGGGACTGGCGGTTAGCATTACGGCAACTCTCGGTAGTATTCACCGGAGCGGCTTGGTCCATAGAGACGTGAAGCCGGCGCATATTCTGGTGAATTGTCCAGACGGAGAGGCCCGGTTCACCGGCTTTGGTCTTGCTTCGCGTCACCCGCGCGAGCGGCAGGCGAGCGAACCGCCCGAGTTCATCGCGGGCACACTGCCCTACATGGCGCCCGAACAGACGGGACGAATGAACCGTTCGATCGATTCCCGCAGTGACCTCTACTCACTCGGCGTCACGTTCTACGAGATGCTCACAGGTGCCTTGCCGTTCGCCGCGTTAGACCCAATGGAGTGGTTCCATTGTCATATCGCGAGAAAACCAATAGCACCGAGCGACAAATCCGAAAGCATCCCGGAGCAGCTCTCCCAGATAGTGATGAGGTTGCTGGCCAAGGCCGCGGAGGATCGTTATCAGACGGCCGCCGGCCTCGAGCACGATCTTCGGCGCTGTCTCGTCGAATGGTCAAGCTACCGATGTATCGAACCATTTGAGCTAGGCGAACAGGATACACCAGATCGCCTGCTGATCCCCGAGAAGCTCTACGGGAGAGGCTCCGAGATCGAAGCGCTGCTCGCCGCTTTCGATCGAGTCGTCAAGAGTGGCGCGCCAGGGTTGGTACTTGTCGCCGGCTACTCCGGCATCGGCAAGTCGTCCGTCGTCCATGAGCTGCATAAAGCTTTAGTGCCCTCGCGCGGGGTCTTCGCGTCCGGCAAATTTGATCAATTCAAGCGCGACATTCCCTACGCGACGCTAGTTCAGGCGTTTCAGGGTGTTGTCCGGCCTCTTCTCGGCAAAAGTGACGCTGAGCTCGCGATCTGGCGCACCGCACTCCTGGATGCGCTTGGTCCGAACGGACGGCTGATGACAGACCTAATTCCCGACCTACGGCTGATCATCGGCGAACAGCCTGCCGTTCCGGAGCTTCCGCCCCAGCAAGCGCAAACTCGATTCCAGCTGGTATTTCGCCGGTTTGTCGGCGTCTTCGCCCGCCAGCACCATCCGTTGGTGATCTTCTTGGACGATTTGCAGTGGTTCGATGCGGCAACACTTGACATGCTCGAGCATCTCCTGACAGAGGCCGATTTGCAACTGCTGCTCATCGGTGCGTATCGGAGTAACGAGGTTGATTCCAGCCATCCTCTGAAACGCAAACTCGATAGCATTAGCAGCGCGGGCAGGAACGTGGAAGAGATCACGCTTCTGCCACTCACCCCCCGGCATGTCGAGCAGCTGGTCGCGGATGCATTTCGCTGCGAGCCGAAGCGCGCAGCACCACTCGCGCAGCTGGTTCACCAGAAGACTGTGGGCAATCCGTTCTTTGTCATTCAGTTCATTTCTGCACTTGCCGAAGAAGAGCTGTTGACCTTCGATCACAACGCGGCGCGCTGGTCTTGGGATCTCGAACGCATCCACGAAAAGGGGTACACCGATAACGTAGTGGACCTGATGGTCGGGAAACTCACCCGCCTACCAGCCGCAACGCAGAACGCGATACAGCAACTCGCCTGTTTCGGTAACATCGCCGAAACATCGGAACTTTCAATTGTTTTCGGGACTTCCAAGGCGCGGGTGCACGCGCTTCTATGGCCGGCGATCCATCAGGATCTAGTCGAGCGGCACGCAGACACGTACAGCTTCATTCACGATCGAATTCAGGAGGCGGCCTACTCGTTGGTCCCGGAGGAATCGCGCGCTCCAGCTCATCTGCGGATTGGCCGGATGCTCGCGGCACATACATCTCCGGAGAGCCGTCGCGCGGCTATCTTTAATATTGTTAATCAGCTCAATCGAGGTCTGTCCCTAATAACCTCCAGTAAGGAGCGGGAGCAGCTCGCAGAATTCAACCTGATCGCCGGCCAGCGTGCCAAAGCGTCCGCAGCTTACGCATCTGCGCTCACATACCTGATCGCCGGTATTGCGCTGCTCGCGAAAGACTCGTGGCTAAATCAACGCGACTTAACCTTCGCACTGGAGCTGAACCGGTCCGAATGCGAATTCCTGACCGGCGAGCTGGATGCCGCGGAGGAGCGCCTATCCGCGCTTTCCAGGCGTGGTATGGATGCGGTCGAACAAGCCAGTGTAGCCTGCTTGCGAATCGATCTGTATCTAACGCGCGGCGACCTCGAGCGCGCGGTGGCGGTGGGTCTCGATTATCTGCGCGGCGTCGGGCTTGAATGGTCGCCACGTCCAACGAAGGAGGAGGCTCTATCCGAATATCAGCTGATGTGGTCCAAGATCACTGATGGCCAGATTGAAAGGATAGCAGATCTGCCTTTAATGAAAGACGAGACGTGCCTTGCTATTTTAACGGTCTTGACGCGGATCCTTCCTCCCGCGGTATTTACTGATGCCAACCTGTCCACGTTAGTC
This sequence comes from Bradyrhizobium sp. UFLA05-89, assembly GCF_059803475.1. Classification (NCBI taxonomy): domain Bacteria; kingdom Pseudomonadati; phylum Pseudomonadota; class Alphaproteobacteria; order Hyphomicrobiales; family Nitrobacteraceae; genus Bradyrhizobium; species Bradyrhizobium sp. UFLA05-89. Next base: position 51,270 of record NZ_JBANBA010000058.1, read on the forward strand.
ATATGCCGAGCGGTGAATCTTAGCCTCGACTACGGCAACTCTGATGCTTCGTGCGCACACTACGCTTGGCTTAACAGGGTCTTAGGTGGCCGCTTCGGCGATTATCAGGCGGCTTATCGATTTGGTCTGCTCGCCTGCGATCTCGTCGATCGTCACGGGTTGAGCCGCTTTCAGGCTCCGGTCTATCTAGCCGTCGGATCGACTGTGATCCCTTGGACCAAACACCGGGGCAGTCGCGATTTGATATCGCGATCGTTGAAGGCGGCCACTGAAGTCGGCGATCTCATTTATGAGGCCTACAGTCTGGCCCATTTGACTTCAAGCATGATAGCCGAGGGCGATCCTCTGGAAGGTATACAGCGCGAAATAGAGAGAAACCTCGCCGCCGCTCGTAAGATGAAGTTCCGCTTCGCAGCCGACATTATACATCTGCAGCTTGGACTCGTTCGCACCATGCGTGGCCTCACGCGCACATTCGGCTGCTTTGATGACGAAGAAATTGACGAATTGGCTATCGAGCGCTCGCTCGAGCAAGGACCGCAGGCACCCGCCCTTGGTGCCATTTATTGGATCCGTAAGCTCCAGGCGCGTTTCCTAGCCGGTGACTATGTCGCTGCAATCAATGCGAGGTCAAAGGCAGAGCCTCAAATGTGGACCATACCGACAGAAGGCTCAACAGCGGAATTCCACTTCTACGGTGCGCTGTCTCACTCTTGCCATTGCGACGGTTCAGCCGCGAGTGAAGTACAACTGCATCGAGATATCATAAGCGCCCATCACAAACACCTTCAGGCGTGGGCGATGAATTGCCCTGAAAATTTTGAACACCGAGCTGCTTTGGTTTCAGCCGAAATCGCACGGATTGACAATCGTGACGCAGAAGCAATGCGCCTCTACGAACTCTCCATACAATCCGCAGCGGTTAATGGTTTTGTTCACCATGAAGCGATCGCCTGCGAACTTGCGGGGCGGTTTTATGCTGCGCGTGGGTATGAGAGGATCGCAAAGACATATCTGAGAGATGCACGCTTCAACTATTTGCGTTGGGGAGCGGATGGCAAAGTGCGTCAACTTGGCGAGTTGTATCCCTATCTGAATGAGGAGGATGCAACTCGAGCCTTGTCCGGCACAAGCATAGGGGCGCCGATTGAGCATCTCGACCTTGCTACGGTGATCAAAGTCTCGCAGGCGGTTTCTGGTGAGATTGTCCTGCAAAGGCTCATTGATAAGCTCATGCGCACCGCAATTGAGCAGGCCGGTGCCGAGCGAGGTCTTTTGATTTTGCTCCGTGGCAATGAACCGCGGATCGAAGCAGAGGCGACAACGGCCAGTCAATTGCTTCTTGTGCATATGCATGAGCAAGCAGTGACCGCGGCAGCTCTCCCAGAGTCGGTGCTCCATTACGTCATGCGCACCGGTGAAAATGTCATTCTCGATAATGCCGCCGTCCAATCTTCATTTGCTAACGACCCCTATATCCGCGCACGCGGGTCGCGCTCCGTTCTGTGCCTTCCGCTAATCACTCAAGCCAAGCTCATCGGCATGCTCTACCTCGAAAATAACTTGGCGGCTGGCATCTTCGCGCGGGCCCGGAGTTCGGTGCTAAAGCTGCTTGCCTCGCAAGCTGCGATAGCGCTCGAAAACAGCCGTTTGTACCGTGATGTTCAGGAACGTGAAACGAAAATCCGGCGCCTGGTCGACGCCAACATTATCGGAATCTTTTTCTTCAGCCATGAGGGGGACATCCTCGAGGCTAATCATGCCTTTCTCGAGATAGTGGGTTACGACCGAGAGGATCTCGTCGCGGGCCGGATACGCTGGAGCGATCTAACTCCGCCAGACTGGAAAGAGCGCACTGCGCGCGCTCAGACAGAGATCCATTTTACAGGAGCTGTCCAAGCTTACGAAAAGGAGTACGTCCGCAAGGACGGTACTCGCGTCCCGGTGCTGATCGGGGCGGCCGCGTTCAACGAGCAACAAGGTGTCGCTTTTGTCGTCGACTTGACCGAACGCAAGCGGGCGGAAGCCGAAGCCCGCGAAAGCGAGCGGCGGTATCGCGAGACCCTAATCGATCTCGCACACGCCAATCGCCTCACCACAATGGGACAACTGACCGCCTCGATTGCGCATGAAGTCAACCAGCCGATCGCGGGCGTCATCAGCAACGCCGGGGCCGGGCTAAACTGGCTCAATGCTCAGCCGCCTAACTTAGAGCGGGTGCGGCAGACATTCGGTTTGATTATCAGAGATGGTACGCGAGCTGGAGAAATCATCGAACGGATTCGCGCGCTCATCAGGAAGTCGCCTCCAGAGAAGGCCTCTTTGGCGATCAATGATGTGGTGCTTGAAGTTATAGCCATGACTCGCGCAGAGGTGATGAAGAATAGTGTCTCAGTGCAAACGCAACTCGGGGAAGCCTTGCCGCTCATTCTGGCGGATCGAGTTCAACTCCAACAAGTGATTATCAATTTGATCATCAACGCAGCCGAGGCGATGAGCGGAGCAAAGGAGGGAGCGCGGGAGCTGTTGATTAGCACAGCTAGATCTGACTCAACTGGCGTACTAGTCAGCGTGCGAGATTCTGGTCCAGGATTGGGTTCGAATAGTGTGGAGCACCTCTTTGAGGCCTTCTACACCACCAAAGCGCAGGGTATGGGCATGGGCCTAGCCATCTGCCGTTCAATCATCGAGGCCCACGGAGGCCGGATGTGGGCGAGCGCGAAAGAGGCTCGTGGCGCCGTCTTTCAGTTCACGCTGCCTATAGAGCCGGGCGATACCGATCCCGCTCGACATGCCGATGGAATACCAGCTGCATGAGATGCGATGGGGGCGAAAAAAGAGTCTCGGCAAAGTCCGATCGCAAGCGTCCGTGCGGCTTCCAAAACAATCCTGCCCTTGCTCGGTCGACCTTGCCGCCGGGATAAATTGCAGGGGGCCAGTTGGAGCGAATCGAGCTACGTTCCGGCAACGAGGTTTGGCGGGCGTTCCACATTTTCACCTAGCGTTGTCGCGGACCAAGTCTCAAGGGATTTAGCGAAGCCGTCGCGGTTTCGTTGCGCGCGATCGCCGCGAACGCGCAAAGAGAAGCAAAATGCCTTGCGCTTTGGCGCGAATCAGGTGGTGCTGGCTCTTGCGTTCGTGCTTGCACAGCTACAGACGGCGCTCGAGGCTGTCGCATACGCGACCAGCGCCAACCCGCATCTGGGTTGGACACTCCATCAGCCATGTTAAGTGCATCGCTCGCCCTGCCGTTCGGATCCGGCATTCCCATCCGGTTTATCGTCTGGACGAACTGCTGCCTAGAACTGGAGATTCCAGGCGTAGGCTCATCCCGGCGAGGCCGCGCCAATCTTCCTCTTGGCTCGTGTTAAAAGGAAGTACTGGTTGTCAGACCGGTTCACTTCTCCGCGGACGGACTTGGTACGAGCTCTCTTTGATAACTAAGTCATTGAATATATTGTGTATTACGTTATTTCGCGATTTTAATGTAACGGGCTTACTTTATTCCATTGGTTATACTATTTCCGCGAAAACAGTATAACGGGGGCCTGCCATGGCGCAAAGCCAACGTCTCGATATTACATACCAGACGCTCTATTCCGAATTGGTCCAGCGCAGCCTCGACGATAGCTCCACCTCCGACTTCTCTTCGAACGGTCGGTTCGTGGCAGTCGAGGTCAAGGGCAAGAAATATTGGTACTTCGACACGCCCAAGCCCGAAGGCGGCGGCCAGGACCGCCGCTATGTTGGTCCGGTGGACGATTCCGAAATCACCAAGAGGGTCGAGGCGTTCAAGGATTTGAAGGCCGACCCGAAGGGACGTCGCCGTCTCGTCTCCACATTGACGCGAGAGGCCTATCTGCCGCACGCCTTACCAATGACTGGCCAAGTGGTGGAGGCGCTGGCGAAAGGCTGGCTTCTTCCGCATGAGGGGAGTGCTTGTCGGCACAGTTGCCTACCAATGCTACTCCGCCGTGCTCGGCAGGCGGCTCGTTGCGACCGCGATGCAGACCGGCGACGCCGACTTTGCACAGTTTCAGGAAACCTCGGTCGCCATCAAGGACTCCATGCCTCCCATTCTAGAGGTGCTTCGACAGGTTGACACGACCTTCCCGGAGGTTCCTAGCCAGGCCGACGGAAGGGTCTCCACCCAGTTCGTATCGAGGGATAACTCCAAGGTGGAGTTCTTGACGCCGAACCAATGGTCCGATGATCAGGCGGGCAAGCCTGTCCCGATGCAAGCGTTGGGCGGGGCGGCGGCACTTCCGCTCCGTTTCCTTGACTACCTGATCCACCAGCCCATCCGCGCGGTCCTGCTGCATGGTGTGGGCGTGCCGGTTCTCATTTCGTCGCCAGAAAGATACGCCATCCATAAGCTCATCATCGGATCTCGCCGCAAGGAGGATCGCGATGCGACCGCAAAGAGTTCGAAAGATCGGCTTCAATCCAGATCGATCATCGAGGCAATGATTGCGAACCGGCAGCACGCTGATGTCGCCGCCGCGTTTGCGGAAGCATGGGATCGCGGCGATCAATGGAAAGCCGAAATCCGCACCAGCATCGCGACCTACAACGATGACTTCCGAACTTCGCTCCGATCCGAACTAGAGAAGGGCATCACGCAGCTTGGGTTGGACCTGGCCCAATGCGCAACTAAGATCTCCGAAGGGGAAACTTTTACAACGCGATCAAAATGAGTTGCTGATGGCAGCCGAGTAGAGCCTCGATCCGCAGGCGCCACATCGCTTTCGGCCGCAATTGCGGCGGCAGCTTTAGTTTGGCCCCAACGTGATCGGTTCGGCCATGGCTGCACCGCCGACCATGATGTAGCTGTTGGCTTGCCGATCACGCCAACGATCATCGATCGTGACCTGGGTACCGCGGGTGTCATCTCCATGACTATCAGTGGTTCGATGTGCTGCGCGTAGCTTGCAGCTCGTGGGCACAGAAGGACTTCCCCATCAGTTTCCCAAAAACGTGCGGTGCAAACGCAACTTGCGGAAACCTTGCCGCTCAGTCTGGCGGATCGAGCTCGTCTCCAACAAGTGGCTATCAATTTGATCATCAACGCGGCCGGGGCAATGAGCGGAGCAAAGGAGAGAGCGCGGGAGCTCTTGATTAGCACGGCTAGATCTCGCTCGACTGGCATACTGGTCAGAGTGCGACATTCTGGTCCAGGATTGGATTCGAATACCTGCTTCAGGCCTTCACCAAAGCCCAGGATATTGGTATGGGGCTGGCCATCTGTCGTTCAATCATTGAGGCCCAGGGCGTTGGACGGGCTCTCTGGTGAACGGAAGTTGTGGTGACGTCGAGGTGCCCCTTGCATCCCGCATTGGGGGGCGATGTACGCGCGTGTAGGCGGCGCGCCCGATCCAGGATACAGGGCGGATTCAAGCGGTCGTCGCAACACCGATTGTGTTCACTCACGATAGTAACTCGTCAAGCGCCTCTGCCGGCGTTTTCCAACCCAGGGTTTTTCTCGGTCGAGCATTGAGGGCCGCGGCCACGGCGGCGATCTCGTCGGCGCTGTGGACGCTCAGGTCGGTGCCTTTCGGGAAGTACTGACGCAGCAGCCCATTTGTGTTCTCGTTGGTGCCACGCTGCCATGGGCTTTGCGGATCGCAGAAGTAGATTTGGACACCCGCGTCGATCTTAAGACGATCGTGCTGAGCCATTTCAGCTCCCTGATCCCAGGTCAGCGAACGACGCAGCTCTTCGGGCAAGCTGATGATGGTGCGCGTAATCGCGTCGCGCACCGCTTCAGCTCCGTGTCCTGCGAGAGCAGGCCCATTCTTCATGCGCGGAGCTTCGCCATGCCCCGCAAGCCGGGGAAGATGCAGCAACATCGTGAAGCGCGTCGTACGCTCAACCAGCGTGCCGATCGCCGAGCTGCCAAGACCAAGGATGAGG
>NZ_JBANBA010000059.1:0-56366 GCF_059803475.1 Bradyrhizobium sp. UFLA05-89
GATACATTGGATGTGCGGCATCGCCCAGCAGGGTGACCCGCCCCGACGACCAATAGGGCAAGGGATCGCGGTCACAGGTGGGATATTCATAGAACTCAGGGGTTGCCGAGATCAGGCTCTTGACGTCGACATAAGGCACAGAGAAGCGTGCAACGTGCGGCATCAATTCTTCACGCCGGCCCGGCCGTGACCAGTCCTCCTTGCGCGGCGGCGGTGCATTGCCCTCGCCGATCTTCACCAGCACCGCCCAGTTCGTGAGTCGGCTCGCGGGGCTCGAGCCCTCCGCAATCGGATAGACCACGACCTTGGCGTTCAGGCCACCGGCGACGATCATCGACTTGCCGGTGAGGAATACCGGCCAGTCGCGCGCGCCGCGCCACAGCATCAGGCCGTTCCAGCAAGGCGGTCCCTCATTGGGAAACAGCGTCTCGCGCACGCGCGAGTGGATGCCGTCAGCGCCAATCAGGATGTCGCTACGCGCCGAGTGGACGTGTGCGCCGGAGCGATCAAAGAAATAGGCGGTGACGCCGCCTTCGTCCTGGGTGAAGGCGCCCAGGCGACAACCGGTGTGAATGACCTCGGGCCCGAGCCGCTCCTCGACCGCGCGATGGATGACGCCCTGCAGGCGGCCACGATGAATCGAGAATTGCGGCACGTCATGGCCTGCGTCGATGCCGCGCGCCTCGCGCCAGACTTCCTGACCGTGACGATTGAGATAATAGAGCTGGTCGGTGCGGATGGCGGCCTCGTCGAGCTTCGGCAACAGACCGAGCCCGGCAAGCTCGCGCATGGCATGCGGCAGGGTGTTGATGCCGACGCCGAGCTCGCGAATGGTATCGGCCTGTTCGAAAATCTCACAAGCAATGCCGCGCGCCCGCAGCATCAACGCCGTCGTGAGACCTCCGATACCGCCGCCGACGATAATCGCCTTCATCGCCCAAACTCCACTCGATACATGCCAGGCAACGGGGTTAACGTCGCATGGGCGGTCACTCCGCCGCAAGCGGCTTTGTCGCCCTCACCCTCCGCGTCGCCCGGCTCCTGGGCTTAGCCTTAATTAACAACTCCTCGAAATTCCCGCCTTCGCATATTCTTGCTGCGGAGCGGCTAATCCCCCCTGAACACCGGCTTGACCTTGTTGGCGAAGGCCTCGAAAGCGCGTTCGAAATCGGCCGTCGTCATGCAGAGCGCCTGCGCCACGGCTTCCGCCTCGATCGCCTCTTCCACCGACATGGCCCATTCCATCGCCAGCATCCGCTTGGTCATGGTGTTGGCGAAGCTCGGGCCTTCCGCGACCTGTTTCGCCAGCAGTTGCGCCTGCGGCAGGACCTGATCTGACGTGACGATGCGGCTGAAGAAACCCCAGCGCTCGCCCTCCTCCGCGGTCATGAAACGACCAGTGTAAAGCAGCTCCGAGGCGCGCGATTGACCAATGATCCGCGGCAGGATGGCGCAGGCGCCCATATCGCAGCCAGCGAGCCCAACCTTGTTGAACAGAAACGCCACCTTCGCACCACTTGCCGCCAGCCGCATATCCGATGCCATGGCGACGATCGCGCCGGCACCGGCACAGATGCCTTCAACCGCGGCGACGATCGGCTGTGGGCAGGCCCGCATCGCCTTCACGAGATCGCCGGTCATGCGCGTAAAGGCGGTAAGCCCCTTGGTGTCCATCTTGACGAGGGGGCCGATGATCTCGAACACGTCGCCGCCCGAGGAGAAATTGCCGCCGGCGCCCGTGACGACGATGGCCTTCACCGCATCGTCGAACGCGCAGGCGCGAAAGAAGTCGGTGAGCTCGCGATAGCTCTCGAACGTCAGGGGATTTTTCCGGTCCGGGCGATTCAGCGTGACCGTGGCCACATGGTCAACCACTGCAAGCAGGAAATGCTGAGACGAATAATCCGCCAACGGCACGGTAACGGGATTGGCTGGTCTGCTCATGAGGACTCCCTGTCGTTCTCGTTCCACCGCTACTTTGCGGGCTATATTTCACCACCGGCTACGGCGATCGCCTGGCCCGTGATTGCGCCGGCGCCTTCACCGCAAAGCCAGAGCACAGCGTCTGCCACCTCCTGCGGCGTGACGAGCCGACCTTGCGGGTTGTGCCGCGCGAGATCGGCGATCGCCTGCTCGCGGCTCCGCCCTGTCTTCTTCATGATGGTCTCGATGCTATCGGCAACGAGGTCCGTATCCGTAAAGCCCGGGCAGACAGCATTCACGGTGATATTGCTACCGGCCATTTCCAGTGCCAGCGAACGCACGAGCCCAACCACGGCGTGTTTGGCGGCGACATAAGCACTGACGTATGCATAGCCTTTCAGTCCCGCAGTCGATGCGATCGCGACGACGCGGCCGTAAGGCCGATCCTTCATCCCGGGCAACACGGCCCGGACGGCGTGCACCACGCCCATGAAATTCACATCCATCATCCGGGCAAACAGCGCGGCGTCCGACTTCGCGAACGGCGCGGACTCGGCGCTCCCAGCGTTTGCGACCAGGATGTCGATGGGCTGCCGCTCGGCCGCCTTGGCGATTGCAGCCCTCAGCGCCGCCTCATCCGAGACATCGGCAACGGCAGTAAAATGCGCGGCACCTGCCTTGACGGCCTCTTCGAGCGTCGCTGCGTTGCGGCCGAGTATGGTGACCGTGGCGCCGGCTCCTGTCAAAGCTGCTGCGATCGCGCGGCCGATGCCGCGGCCACCGCCTGTCACGAGCGCATGCGAAGAACGCGGCAGTCCCGACATGCGCAGCCTCCCTGAAGGCACCGGTGGATCGAGCTTTTCGAATATATTTTAAGCTTCAAATTATTGCAATGGATGGCCCTTTTAAGCCTCGCGAGGCGCCGGTCCGAAAATTGCTTTAAGTATAAAGTTATCTCTTCCCATCCCCAACAGGCCTGTTAGCATCGGCGGGCCGAGCAAGAGGAAGCCGCGTGCAGCAACCGACGCCGACGATCACCAGGGACGGACGCTTCGCCTATGAGGCCGCTGGCGATCCGGATGCGGTGCCTTTGGTTTTTTTGCACGGCATTGGCGGCGCAGCGCGCGCCTGGCGCCACCAGCTTGCCACGTTCGGCAGTCGTTTTCGCACGATTGCGTGGGATATGCCTGGCTATGGCGGGTCGAAACCGCTCCGCAACGTTAGCATCGCCGCACTGGCGGAGGCCTTGCAGGAGTTCCTGCAACAGGTCGAAGCCGACAGGCCCGTCCTGGTTGGCCATTCCATTGGCGGGATGATCGTGCAGCAATGGCTGACGCAATATCCTCAGGCTGCACGCGCCGTGGTATTGGCGCAGACCAGCCCGGCCTTCGGCAAGGCCGATGGTGACTGGCAGAAATCGTTCATTGCGGCGCGGCTTGGCCCGCTCGATCGCGGCGAGACCATGAGCTCGCTCGCCCCGTCCCTCGTCAAGGAGCTGGTCGGCGAGGATCCGGACAGGGAGGGTGTGGATGTCGCGCGTGACTGCATGGCCAGCGTGCCGGAGGCGAGCTATCGCGCGATGATGCTCGCCTTGATCGGCTTCGACAGACGGAGCGCGCTCAAGGGCATCGCCGTTCCGACGCTGCTCCTGTCCGGAGCCAGAGACAACAATGCGCCTGCCCCGATGATGGCGAAAATGGCGGGCTATATTCCGACCGCTCGTTACGTGGAGCTCGCCGGCGTCGGCCATCTCGCCAATCTCGAACGTCCCCAAGAGTTCGACGCAGCAATCGGCGATTTTCTGGAATCGAGCGTGACCAAAACACAGGTGACCGGACAATGACCATGCAAGTCAGCAAGAGCAGCACAGCCGACAAGCTCGCGCTCGACGCGCCGATTTTCGATCCCGTCGCATTCCGTCTGGACGCCGAGCAGACTTCCATCATCGCGCGGGCGCGGGAGATCGGTCAGAGCGTATTCGCCGGCCGCGCCGCAGGCTATGATCGCGACGCGGTGTTCCCCACCGAGAATTACCGGGATCTGCACCGCGTCGGCCTGCTCGGCATCGCCGTCCCGAAGAAGCATGGCGGACTGGGGGCCGGCTACCAGACCTATGCGCTCGCTGCAGCTGAGATCGGTCGTTATTGCGGCGCGACCGCGCTGACCTGGAACATGCATGTCTGTTCGACCCTGTGGTCGGGTCCGCTGGCCGACGACCTCGACATGGATGACGCCATGCGTGCGGAGCACGAGCGCCGTCGCGCAGTCCACTACAAGCGCATCGTCGAGGATGGCGCGATCTACTCGCAGCCGTTCTCGGAAGGCGGCGCAGCGGCCGCTGGCGGCGTTGCTTTCGGCACCGAAGCGAAACCCGTTGGCGGCGGCTGGATCATCAACGGCAAGAAGATCTTTGCTTCACTCTCGGGCCATGCCGATTACTACGGCGTGCTCTGCACCGAAGTCGAGGAAGGCGAAAAGGCCTCACGGCGCAACACGCTCTACCTCGCCATTCCCGCCAAGACGGAAGGCGTGTCTGTCGTCGGGGATTGGGATCCGCTTGGGATGCGAGGAACAGTCTCGCGCACGCTCCTGTTCAAGGACGTGTTCGTGCCGGAAGATGCCGCCCTGATGCCGCGCGGCGTCTATTTCCAGGCGGCAATGCGCTGGCCGCACATGTTCCTGACGTTGTCGCCGACCTATATGGGCCTTGCGCAGGCGGCGTATGATTTCACCGTGCGCTATTTGCGCGGCGAGGTTCCCGGCATGCCGCCGGTCAAGCGCAGGATGTATCCGACCAAGCAGATCGCGGTCGCGCAAATGCAGATCAAGCTCGAGCAGGTCAAGGCGATCTGGTTTCAGGCGGTCACCGAGGCTTGCGCCAATCCGAGCAAGGAGCAGGTGTTGCGGGCCTACGCCGCACAATATTCGGTCATGGAAGGTGCCAACGAGCTCGCAGCGCTGGCGATCCGCACTTGTGGTGGCCAGGCCATGCTCAGATCGCTGCCGCTGGAGCGGATCTATCGCGACAGCCGCTGTGGCTCGCTGATGCTGCCCTGGACGGCCGAGCTCTGCCTCGATCGCATCGGGCGCGAAGCGCTCTACGAGCCCGGCGAATCGGACGACTGACGGTGGACCTCTGTCACCTGATCGATCGCAACGCGGCGTTCGCGCCGGACAAGCCGGCGATCCATTTCGAAGGGGAAAGCTTGAGCTATGCGGCCTTTGCCGCGCGCATCGAGCGAACCGCCAGCGCGTTGAAGGCCCAGTTCGGCGTCGGCCGCGGCGATCGCGTCGCGATCCTGAGTTTGAACCGGCCTGACTACCTCGTCCTGCTCTACGCGTGCGCACGTCTCGGCGCGATACTCGTCCCGCTAAACTGGCGGCTCGCGGTGGCCGAGCAGCTTTTCATTCTCACGGACGCCGGCGCCAAGGTGCTGGCACTCGAAGAGGCTTTCGCCGGCGTTATTCCGGAGCTGGAGCGAAGCCTGCCGGGCATCAGCCTTCTGGGTCTCGACTTCGCTCCACCGGATGGCAGCACCTTTGCCTCACTGCTGGAATGCGGCGACCATGATGGGCGCAATCCGCATGCCGATCTCGCCTGCCCGCTTCTCATCGTCTACACGTCGGGCACGACCGGGCGGCCGAAGGGCGCGGTGCTGCGTCAGGAAGCGCTGTTCTGGAACGGCGTCATGAGCCAGCACATGCACAATCTGACGTCGGACGATCACGTGCTGACGGTGCTGCCGTTCTTTCATGTCGGCGGACTCAATATCCAGACCACGCCGGCTCTGCACGCAGGTGCGAGCGTTACGATTCATTCCCGCTTCACGCCGGAGGCGGCGCTTGCCAGCTTCGAGCGCGACCGCCCAACGCTGACGGTATTGGTACCGGCGATCATCCAGGCGGTAAGCGATCATCCCGGCTGGGCTGCGGCCGATGTTTCGTCCTTGAAGGCCATCGCCACGGGATCGACCATCGTGCCACCGCACCTGATCGAGCGCTTCGTCGCGCGCGGTGTTCCGGTCTTGCAAGTCTACGGCTCGACCGAGACCTGCCCGATCGCCGTTTACACCCGGCTCGGCGGAGATATATCGCGCGCGGGCTCGACTGGCCTGCCCGGCCTCTTCTGCGAGGCCAAGGTGATTGGCACTGACGGCACCGAGGTGCCGCCTGGAACGCCTGGCGAGATCGCAGTGCGCGGCCCCAACGTATTCTTCGAGTATTGGGGCAACGAGGACGCCACGCGCGATGCGCTGCATGACGGCTGGTATCGCACCGGTGACATTGGCCTGCGCGATGACGACGGGTATTTCTGGGTCCGGGATCGCAAGAAGAACATGATCATTTCCGGCGGCGAAAACGTCTATCCAGCCGAGGTCGAGCGCGTCCTGATGGATCATCCGGATGTCAGCGAGTGCGCCGTGATCGGCAGGCCTGATCCGCGCTGGGACGAAGTGCCGGTCGCTTATGTGATCCCGCGGTCGGGCCGTCGGCCCGACGCCGACCAGTTGAAAGCGCATTTGCAGGCGCAGCTTGCACGCTACAAGGTTCCGCGCGAGTTCGTCTTTGTCACCGACCTGCCGCGCACGGCGCTGGGCAAGGTGCAGCATTTCCTGCTGAAGAAGCTCGACGCGCAGTCGTGCGCACAGGGAGAAGTCTCTTGAAGATTGCCGTGCTGGGCGGCGGCAACGGTTCCTTCGCGGCCGCCGGTGATTTTGGGCTGTCCGGGCACGAGATTCGGCTCTGGCGGCGCGACGGAGATCAAGTGGCGGCGCACCGCGCAGCCGGTTCGCGCGTCCTCGTCAAGGACCACCGCGGCCGGCACGAGGTCTGGCTTGAGCTGGTCACGACCGACATTGCCGAGGCGATCAGCAACACCGAGCTGATCCTGTGCCCCGCACCGGCCTTTGCCCAGCAGGATATCGCTCGCCTGCTTGCACCGCACCTGCGAGACGGGCAGGTCGTTTTTCTGCCGCCGGCAACCTTCGGCTCGATGATCTTCGCTCTGGCTCTGCGCGACTGCGGCAACCGCGCAAAGGCGAGCTTTGCCGAAACCGGTACGCTGCCCTGGCTGACGCGCAAGCATGGACCGTTCGAGGTCGCGATCACGATCCGCGCTAAGCGATTGCCGGTCGGCGTATTCCCGCTCAGCCGGGCGCCACACGCGCTCGATGTGATCGGCCGCGCGTTTCCTGATGCGATTGAACCGTGCGGAGACGCTCTGTCCGGCGCCTTGATGAATGCAGGGCCTATCATCCATCCGCCGCTGATCGTCATGAACGCCGGTCCGATCGAGCATTTTGAACGCTGGGACATCCATAAGGAAGGCACGCAAGCCGCGATCCGACGGGTAACGGATGCGCTTGACGCCGAGCGCATCGCGGTGCGCGAAGAGCTCGGCTACGAAGCTCCGCACTTCCCACTTGCCCACCATTACGCAAAGGAAGGCGAGATCTGGATGTATGGCCGCGGCTCGCATGATCGGCTGACCGATTCCGGCGATTGGCGCGAGCGGATCGTGCTGAGGGACCATCGCTACATGCGGGAAGATCTGCGGCTCGGGCTCTCGTTCCTCGTCTCGGTCGCCGAGCTAACCGGCGTTGCAACGCCGCTCGCGCGGGCCTTCCTCTCCATCGGCGGCGCAATCTGCGGCGAGGATTTTGCACAAAGTGGTCGCACGCTCGCAAGCTTGGGTCTCGGCCAACTCAGCCAAGCCGAATTGCAGACATTGCTACGCGAGGGCTTTGACCGATGACCGCCCGCGCCCACATCGCCTGTCTCGGCGCTGGCCGCATGGGCCGCGGGATTGCGGTCGCCTTTGCTTATGCCGGGCATGCTGTCACGATGATCGACGTCAAGGCGCGCTCTGCGGAAGACTTCGCAAGACTCGAGGCCGACGCGTTGAATGAGGCCCGGAAGACATTCGCGAGTCTGACGCGCCTTGGACTGCTCACCGATGTGCAAGCTGACATGCTCATCAGGCGGGTCTCGGTGGTACCGGCCAGTGAAAGCGATGAAGCCCTGTCCAGCGCTGGCCTGGTCTTCGAAGGGGTCCCCGAAGTCGTTGCGCTCAAGCGCGACGTGCTCGCCGCCGCATCAAGGCAGGTCGGACGCGACACCATCATTGCTTCCACGACATCGACGATCCTCGTCGACGATCTCTCCTGTGCGATCGAACATCCAGGCCGCTTCCTCAACGTGCACTGGCTCAATCCGGCCTATCTGATCCCTCTGGTCGAAGTCTCGCCAGGCGCCGCCACCGATCCGGCCGTTGTGGCTCAAGTCAAGGCGCTGCTCGAAGGCATCGGCAAGGTGCCGGTGGTCTGCGCCGCAACGCCCGGCTTCATCGTCCCGCGCATCCAGGCGCTCGCCATGAACGAGGCTGCGCGCATGGTCGAGGAAGGCGTTGCCAGCGCCGAGGAGATCGACAAGGCGATCCGCTACGGGTTCGGCTTCCGCTATGCGGTCCTGGGCCTCCTGGAGTTCATCGATTGGGGCGGCGGCGATATTCTCTTCTACGCCAGCCGCTATCTCGAAGGCGCCCTCGGTAGCGAGCGCTATCGGGCGCCCGAAGTCATTTCCCAAAACATGCAGGAAGGCCGGATCGGACTTCGTACCGGCGCAGGTTTCCTCGATTATTCGGGGCTCGATATCGACGCCTATCGCGAGGCACGGCTCAAGGCGATGGTCGACCTGCTCCGGCATTTTGGCCTCGCGCGACCGCCCGCGCTCGACGACGACTAGCTGAACACGTTTTGCAGCACGCCGTCACGCACCACCGCAACGCCGTCCAGCTCGATCGTGGTTCCCATCATCGGCAGGTCGAAATGTCCCGCCGTGTAGCGGCCGGCAAATTCGTTCGCGCCGGTCGAGAACAGGAAGTTGCCGGAGACCGCGCGCAGTTCGGTGCCGTTGGTGTCGCGCTGATCGTACATCGACAAGGCCTCATAGCGGGCGCCCGGGTTCATGCCGAACCCCACATGCGACACCGCATAGGCCTCCCGGTCGCCCCATGCCGCGAGGTAGGCGCGCATCATGGCAGCGTCGGTGCCCTCTCCTTCGAGTTCGACGACATAGTCGTCTTTCAGCGTCATTGTCACGGGAGATGTCAGGTAACGCTTGAAGGTGAGATTGATGTCACCCGGCGCCATGATAACAGTCCCGTTGATGGTCCCGCTCTTTGGAAAGCTGACGACGATGCCGCCCGGCCAATGCGCCAGCGTCCCCGGCTTGTCGGTCCACCCCCAGACCCCGACCGTCGAAGCCCCGACCATGTCGACATCGAGAGCCGTGCCTGCCTTCGAGGTGACGCGCATCCGCTTCGTTCCGCGCAGCATCTTCGCTGCCGCGCGAACCCGCTTTTCGAGCGCTGGATCCGGCACCATGCGCTCGAGCGCTTCCGGATGCTCATTGGAGATCACCAGAATTCGGGCACCGGCCTTCAGGATTTCCGGCGTCTCCACGGCGTGCATCAGGCCTTCAATGGTGCAATCGACCACGAAACCGGCCTGCTGCAGGGCACTGATGACGGGCGCCATCCGCTGGATCGCCTCGCTCGCCCCGGTAGAACGGACGGGCACGATATGGCGGTTCCTCGGCGTGGGCATAACGACATGGAACGGTCGTGCGCCTATACGCAGCAGAGCGAGCTCCGCCAGATGCACGTTGAGCGCACGCGACTGGGTTTCCGAAAGGATGGCGGCCGTATCGCCAGCCTTGACGGCACACCGCTCAAAAATCTCGCAGAACGCGTCGATCCATTTCGCCTCGATCCGATCCGCCAGCATGGTTCGCTCCCCGACTTTCTTATTCTCTTGTTCGCTCAGATCACGCCTCGGGAAATCCCCGCAGCAGGTACGACCGCGCAGCTTGCAACAGCGCGTTCAGTATCAATCCCAGCAGAGAGATCGTGATCAACGGCACGAACATGTCAACGGCCTGGAACGTGCGGGCCGCAGTGATGAGCACGTGGCCGAGGCCGTCGGTCGACGTGATCATCTCGGCCAGGAACACCACGATGCACGAAATGACGAGCCCGATGCGGCAGCCCGTCAGGATCGACGGCATCGCAGCCGGCAGCACGACCTTGAGCAAGATCTCCCGCCGCGGCGTACCGGCCGCCATCGCCGACCAGATCAGCTTCTGCTCCACGGTGGAGGCACCATAATAGGTGGACAAAAGGATCGGGAACAGCGCATCCGCGGCGACCAGCGCGATCTTCGATTCATGACTGAAGCCGAGTAGCAGCAGCAGCGCAGGATAAAGCGCGACTTTTGGCAACGGCGCGAGAACCCGTACGAGCGGCCGCACGATGGCGTTGATCGCAGGACTCGCGGCCGCCACCATACCGATGCTGACGCCCAGCGCGACCGCAATCAGGAAACCCGCGAATAGCCGGAACAGCGTCGCGATGATCTCCTGCTGAAAACCGACGGTGGCAAGCTGTTGCAGCAACCGCGTAAATACGAATCCCGGTGGAGGTAGCAACGCGACTGGTGCAACTCCAAACGATACCAAGCCCTGCCACGATGCAATGAGCAAGGCGATCGGCAGAAGCCCGAGGAATACGTCCGTAGAGAGCGCGCGCGACTTCATGAAAAGCTCAGGGGCATGTCGAACTGAGGCTCCGACCACCGCACCAGGCGTGCCCGGACCTTCTCGAAGGCAGCATCAAGGCCTATTCCCATGGCACCGACGATAATGATCATAGCGAAGACGGTGTCGTACTGGCCCATGTCCAGCGCATTGAACAGGATATTGCCTGCGCCGGACTGACGGGCGATCATCTCGCTGGTGATCATGGTGATCAGCGCCAGCACGAGCCCTGTACGACAACCAGTCAGGATCTCCGGCAACGCCGCTGGCAGCACGATGCGGACCAGGCGTTGTACGGATGACAGGCCCATGGCCGCCCCGGACCATAGCATCTTCTCCTCGACCGCCTTGGCACCTTCAAAGCTGTGATAAATTACCGGCAGGCTGACACCTAGGAAGATGACAAGCGTCTTGGCGATATCGCCGACGCCCAGCCAAAGCATGATGATCGGCATCAACGCCGCCTTTGGCACGGGATAGATCACCATCAGAAGCGGATTGAAGAACGCCGCCACGGCCCGGCTTCGGCCCATCAGGAGCCCAAGGGGGATCGAAACGGCGACGGCTGCGGCAAATCCGATCGTCATGCGACGCAGCGACGCCAGGATATTAATCAGGGACTCCTTGTCGCCAAGGATGGCAGGAACCGCACGCATGGCTTCGAGCGCGGTCGGGAAACTGTCGTTCTTCAGAGCAAGCGCCGCAACCTGCCACACCGCGAGCAGCCCGACGCAGGCGAGCACGGGAGCAACGCGCCTACCGATGGCAGCGGGCAAAGTCATGCCTTCACACCCGTCTCGTCGCCATCATCGAACATGCGTTCGATATCGACGACGTATTTCTGATAGCGCGGGTCGAGCAGCAGCTCGGTGCGCCGGCGCGGCCGAGGCAGATCGATATCGACCACCTGCCGGATACGGCCGGGGGATCGCGACATCATCACGACCTTGTCCGAAAGAAACACCGCCTCATCGACGGAGTGCGTCACGAACAGAACCGTCTTCCGATCTCGTTCCCAGATGTTCAAGAGGTCGTTCTGAAGCCGTGTACGAGTATGAGCATCGAGCGCTCCGAAGGGCTCATCCATCAGCAAGACTTCGGGATGGTAAGCGAGCGTACGAGCAAGCGCGACGCGCTGCTTCATTCCGCCTGACAGCTCCTTGGGAAAGAAATTCTCGTAGCCCTTGAGGCCGACCATCTCGATCAGCGCGCGGCTTTGTGCTTCCGCTTCAGTCGCACGGACGCCTTGCTGACGCGGTCCGTACATGACGTTGCCGAGGACGGTCTTCCAGGGAAAGAGCGCGAACTCCTGAAATACCGGCCCGCGATCGGGCCCCGGTGCCGTGATCGTCTTGCCCTTCACTTTCGCGGAGCCGCTGGTCGGACTGACGAAACCGCCGACGATGTAGAGAAGCGTCGACTTGCCGCAGCCGGACGGCCCGAGGATGGAGACGAAAGCGCCTGCTTCGATCGTCAGCGAAATTTCCGAAAGCGCAAGATGATCCTTGCGCGCGGACGTTTGAAAGATCTGCGAAACGCGGTCGATCTCGATCATGGCGGTCGACGGCTGTCGTGCCGGCACTTGAACCGCCATCTCGCTCGATCTTGAAGGCAACACCTTCATGCCGTCTCTTGCCTCATGCGTACGCTGATCCGTATGCGAACGACCTGCTGAATTCCCTTCACGATTGGCATCAGCTTAGCAAGAAACTTGCCAGACGAATGCCGCCCTAGCGCGCGAGTCGATCACTTGAACCACGGCCATTCCGCCGGTCCTTCGTGTGTGACCGCTCCGCCCGGAGCCTGCCCAACCAGACGCGCATATTTCGCAAGGGCGCCGGCGCGGTGGCGCGGTGGCCGCGGTTTCCAGTTGCGCCGGCGCGTTGCGAGCTCCTGTTCGTCGACCAAAAGGTCCATGCGACGGCCGCCGGCGTCGATCCGAATTCTATCGCCGTCGCGCACGAGCGCCAACGGGCCTCCGATGAAGGCTTCAGGAGAAACGTAGCCGATACACATGCCACGTGTCGCGCCGGAAAAACGCCCATCGGTGATCAGGGCGACCTTCTCGCCCATACCCTGGCCATAGATCAGCGCCGTGACGCCGAGCATCTCGCGCATGCCGGGGCCGCCAACTGGTCCTTCATTGCGGATCACCAGGACCTCACCCGAGGTGTAGTTGCGGTTACGCACGGCTTCGACACATGCCTCTTCGTCTTCGAAGACACGTGCGGGCCCTTCAAAGGACAGGCTCTTCAGTCCAGCAACCTTGATCACGGCACCATCCGGGCAGAGACTGCCCTTCAGCACTGCAACGCCTCCATCGCTCATAATGGGTGTGCCGGCCGAATAAATTACTTCGCCATCCGGCGCGTTGGCGCTGCCATAGTCCTCGGCGAGTGTACGACCGGTAATCATCAGGGCGCTTCCATCGATATGCCCGCTCTGAACGAGTTCACGGATCACCACGGCGGCTCCGCCGATATCGTAAACATCCTTGGCGGTGTACTTGCCGCCGGGACGCAGATTTCCAATCAGCGGGGTACGGGCAAAAACCTCGCCAACGTCATCGATGGTGAAGGAAATCCCGGCCTCGTTCGCTATTGCCGGCAGGTGCAAGGCCGCATTCGTCGAGCCACCGGTGGCCGCGACAATTGCGGCACCATTTTCCAGCGCCTTCCGTGTCACGATATCACGCGGCAATGGCCCGCCGCGCTCGAGCATTTCCATGACGAGCCGGCCCGCACGGCGCGAGACCTGCGCGCGTTCCGGATAGACACCGGGAATCATCGAACAATTGGGGATGGTGAGGCCCATCGCCTCCGAAACCATCGCCATGGTGTTTGCGGTGAATTGTCCGGCGCACGCGCCGATGGTCGGCAAGCAGCTTCGCTCGATCTTTTCGAGTGTTGGACCATCGATCTCGCCGGTCATGAAGCCGCCGACCGCCTCATAGGAATCGAGGACGGTCAGCGTTCGTCCTTCCAGTCGGCCCGGCAATGCACTGCCGCCGTAGATGAAGATCGACGGCACATTGCAGCGGATCATGCCCATCATCACGCCGGGAAGCGTCTTGTCGCAGCCGCCGAAGCCGATCAATGCGTCGTAGGCAAGGCCGTGAACGACGGCTTCGATGGAGTCGGCGATCAGCTCGCGCGAAAACAGCGAGAACTTCATTCCCTCGTGATTCATGCTGATGCCGTCGGACACCGAGATCGTCGTGAACTCGCGAGGTGTTCCGCCGGCTTCCTCGATGCCCGCTTTGGCCGCCTCGACCTGGAAATCATGCGTCATGTTGCAGGGCGTCTGCTCACCCTTCATGCTGACGACGCCGACCATCGGCTTGGCGAGAGCCGCGTCGTCCAGCCCCATCGCGCGCATGAATGCGCGATGCGGCGCGCGGTCGAGGCCGTCAGTCGTTATCCGGGAGCGCAGCTTGTTCATGTCGGTATCATCTACATTCGACGTCCCACCCAATATTGGGACGCCGCAAATCGTTCCGGCTATTCGCCGAGCTGCTTATTGCAATGGCGCAACGATGGTCGGATGCTTGAACTGCGCGACATCCAGTTTCGGCAGCATTCCGGTTTCGGCGTAGATATCCAGCATCTTCTGGATCGCCGGGAAGTTCGGTGCAGCGCCCGGATCTCGCCCGAAATCATTGTCCTTCAACAAGTAGGTGTCGAGAACCGGGATCGGCGCCTTGAGTACTTCAGATACCACCTTCAGCGTTTCTTCGCGGTTCGCCAGCGCTTTCTTCATGCCGGAGGTGATGTCGCGCACATAGGCCTTCACCAGTTCCGGGTTCTTGTCGACGAAATCGGCGCGGCAGGCTTCAAGGATATGCACGATGTTCGGCATGGCCTGCGACAGCGAAAACAGCTTGCGCGTGCCACCCTTTGCTTCCGCACGCGCGGCAAATGGCTGGTTCATGTTGACGGCGTCGACCCGGCCCTGCCGCAATGCGTCTTCGGAGACCGCAAAGCCGACCTCGACGAGCTTGATGTCCTTTGCGGGATCGATGCCATTCTGCTTGAGCAGCATGTTGAACGGTCCCTGCGTGCCACCGCCGATCACCGAAATGCCGACCGTCTTGCCCTTGAGATCGGCGATCGTCTTGATCGGCGAGTCGTCCATCACCGCCCAATAGACCGAAAATCCGCCCGGCTTCTCGAACACGTGCTGAGCGACGATGTAGGCCTTGAGATTGCCGCCGACCACGCCGTTGGACAGGGACAAGGGCGCCTGCGTGGCGCAGTCGAGCGCGCCGGCGGCCAGTGCCTGCGTCATGGGCGCGGTGCCCTGGAATTGCGTCCACTCGATATTATAGGTCTTGCCGAGATCGGGAAATTCCGCCGGCCGCCGCATCATCCAATATTTGGATTCCTCAGCCGGAATGGTCCAGCCGACGCGGATCGTCTGCTGCGCCCGCGATGAGCCCGTGCTCGCGGCGATCGCCGCCACCGTCCCAAATGCCAGGACCCACTTTGAAACCGTCCGCATCATGCCGCTCCGCTGCTTCGACGCCGACCGGCGCCACCCAACCCGACCAGGAGCCAAATGTTTCATGGTTCAAACAGTCAGGCAAGCCATGCGCACCGACGCGATTTCCCGATCGGCTCCCGTGTATGCTAGGGCCACATTCAACCAGCATTGCTCAGAAGGAAGCGACCCATGGCCGAATCCCCCGGCGCGACGCCGCACACCGCCGAGAAGCTCGGCTATCTGGGCCTCGGATTGATGGGTGCCCCCATGACCCGGCGACTGCTCGCGGCTGGTTACGAGGTAGCGATTTGGAACCGTTCGGCCGCGAAGGCGGCGGCCCTCGTCGAAGCCGGCGCGAAGCGCTCAACCAGCCCCCGCGACGTTTTGACCAGTGCCAGCGTCGTTTTCATGTGCCTGACGGATGCCGCGGCAGTCGAGGAAGTGATCTTCGGCCCTGAAGGACTTTTCACGGTTCCAGGCGCGGGAAAGCTCGTCGTCGACTTCTCATCCATCCATCCGGATGCCGCGCGCGACATTGCCGCGCGGCTCAAGGCGGCAAACGGCACGGGCTGGATTGACGCGCCGGTCTCGGGCGGCACAAAAGGAGCAGAGGAAGGCACGCTAGCGGTCATGGCTGGCGGAGATCCCGCCGACGTCGAGAGGGTGCGGCCGTACGTCCTTGCAATGGCGCGCAGACTCACACACATGGGCCCGATCGGCGCCGGCCAGACGACCAAGCTCTGCAACCAGGTGATCGTTGGCTGCGCGATGGCCGTCCTTGCCGAAGCAACGCGTCTTGCGGTGAATGCAGGGATCGACGCAGGACGACTTCCGGAAGCGCTCGCCGGAGGCTTTGCCGATTCCATTCCCCTCCAGCTCTTCGTCCCACGGATGGTTCGGGGCATTCATTCCCCGCCGCTCGGCCACATCGCGACTATGCTGAAGGATCTCGACACCGTCGCCGATGTCGCCCACGCCACCTCGACGCCCGTTCCGATGGCTTCGCTCGCGGGGCAGCTGTTCAGACTTGCCAGCGCGAGCCGCGGGGCGGATGCCGATGCGCTGGAGATCTACCAGCTCTCCGCACCGAAAGGCTGAATCGGCTTGAACGCGGAAACGCCGAACCGGTCCGTCTTACGACGGCTTCTGGCGATCATCGTCCGCCAAAAAATGCCCGTAGCTCCCGCGCGCAAAAAGCAGCGGCTCGTTTCGATTGTAGGAATAGGCCTCGACGGCTCCAAGAAAGATCACGTGGTCGCCGCCATAATATCGATTGACCGATCGGCATTGAAAGTTGGCAACACCTTCGGCAAGCACCGGCGCATTCCCGAGCCCGGGACTCCAGTCAACGCCGGTGAACTTGTCGTCCGAGGATTTTGCGAACGTGTTCGCAAGTGCCTGCTGTGAGGCGCCGAGCACGTTGACTGCGAAATGGCTGGCATTCTGAAACACGGTCAGGCTCGACGAATAGACCACGAGACTCCAGAGCACGAGCGGCGGATTGAGAGATACCGAAGCGAATGAATTGCACGTCAGACCGTAGGGTTTGCCGTCCGGACCCGCGGCGGTAATGATGGTCACCCCCGTCGCATAGGTGCCAAGGGCAGTGCGAAAATCGCGCGGATCGATCGGCGAGTTGTCGCTCGCCAGTTCGTTCGCTGGGTCTGCGGCCGGCGGCTGCTTGGGCAAATCAGTCATCAGCCGGCCTCACAGCGTCAAGTTCTCGGACGGCAGGCCGAGCGCGACACGGCCGTAGTTGGTCCCGGCTGCATCGAAATTGAACGCAAGGTGCGAGTTGATGGCATGAGCATCGCGGAATTGCCGCTGCAAGACGCCGCTCGTGAACAATCCCCGCGCACCGCTGGCGGCAAACAGCATCGACACCGCCTCGGTACACAGATTGACCGAGAATGCGCCGTCGCGTCGGTACTTGGTCTTGGCTGCCATGCTCGGAACGTGGCAACGCCGCGCATCTTCCATGGCAAGCGCACAGGCAGAGCGCATGATCAAGCGCGCGGCGTCGACCTTCGCCGAGGCATCGGCAATCTTGATCTGCGTGCTCTGGAAATCGCTCAGCTTGGCGCGGTTGTAGGTCGATATGCGGTGGCGAACGACCTCGACGTAGTCGTCCAGGCACGCCTGAGCATTTCCGAGCGCGACGCCGGACAGAACGTACGGAAACAAGGAAAATACCGGAAGCGCATAGAGCTGATTGGGATTGACCGCGCTCCCGGGCGTCGGACCTCCGGCCAGATTGCCGACGGCGACCGTCATGTAGTCGGGAACAAAGGCATCCCTGACTTCCACGTCACTCGAACCGGTGCCCCGCAGTCCCGCCGCGTTCCACGTGTCGAGGATCTTGTAGTCCTGCCTGGGAAGCAAGAAGATGCGATATTCGATGCCATCGGCCTCATCATCGGAGTAGACCACGCTCGCAAGCATGTTCCATTCGCAGGACGCCACGCCCGACGAGAATGGCCAGCTTCCGTGCAACCGATAACCGCCATCGGTCTTCCGGGCACGACCGGCCGGGAAAATGAACGACGAAGCGATCAGGGTATTGGCATCGCGGCCCCAGACCAAAGTCTGGGCCTTCTCTTCGAACATGCCGAGCATCCAATGGTGGCTCGCCAGATTGGCAAAATTCCAGGCCACTGAAGCGTCTGCCTGCCCCAACAGGTCGGCACAATCGATCAGCGCAACGTAATCGAGCTCCGATCCGCCGAAACGCCTGGGCTGAAGAATCCTGAATAGGCCGGCGTCATGAAGGTCCTGTTCGGTCTCGGGCGGAAGGCGTCGAAGCTCCTCCGTCCGCGCCGCGCGCTGGCGCAATTGTGGAACGAGCGCCCTCGCGCGCGCGATCATCGCGGCATAGGCACGCTCACCGGTCTCAGCCTCCGGCTGGGCCGCACCTGAGATGGGATTGCCGGCCACCATTCGTATCCTTCGTTTCCGCAACTGTTATGCGGCCGGAAGCCCGCCAAATCAAGACGATGCAATGTCAGCGACCGGATTCGGTTTTGTACCCGGGTTGCTCGAACGGATGAGATATTGCAAACGCCGGCAACGCGAAACAGCGCTCCGCGAGCCGGGTCACGGTCGGAAACGGCGCCATATTCAATTTGAGGAAATGGGCTCCCACAACCTGCCCCGCAATGCAGATATCAGCTATCCCGGGCATGGCGCCTAAGGCGAACGGAGCCGGCGATCGTCTTGCCAGGAGCCGCTCATAGGTCGCCAACGCCTCGCGCGCCCAATGCTCGGCCCATCCTGTGACCGCGTCACCATCTGCCCCGAATGCCTTTACGAGGTGATTGCGCACACGCGGCGTCACCAGCGGATGGGCGTCCGCGACCGTCACCAGAGCCAGCGACCGCGCATATGCGCGATCGGCCGGATCGGTTGGCAACAACCTCGGCCCGTGACTGACATCGTCGAGATACTCGATGATCGCGAGCGATTGAAACACCCGGTATCCGTCGTGCACCAAAGTCGGCACGACACGCTCCGTGTTCACGGCATCATAGTCAGGCGTGAACTGCTCGCCCGACATGATGTCGATGGGGATTTCCCTGAACGGCAAAGCCTTGAGCTTCAGCGCCACCCGCACGCGAAAGGACGCGATCGATCGCCAGAAACCGTAGAGTTCGATGTTCATCGTCACTCCCTTCCATTCGCCAACGCTTCCGGCCCTAGGCAAGGTTCAGGGAACGGGTACCCCCGGTCGCCGGCCGGCTCCGAAGGCTCCGCTCTCCGCAAGCTCGGCGAGCCATCGCTCGTCATAGCCAAGCGTCTCGCGCAAGACGTCCCTGGTGTGCTCACCCAACAGCGGCGCCGCGACGGGCTCAACGGCGGGCGTGAGATTCATGGACACCGGAGATTCGATGTTAGGCACCCAGCCCGCCGTGGGGTGCGGGATCTTATTCAGCCGTTGCCGCTCTCGCGCCTCGGGTGCATTGAAGCCTTCCTCGACAGTGCGAAGATAGCCAACCGGGATATTGGCCTGTTTCATCTTCATCATCCAGTTCTCGAGGCGATCGCCTGCAAACACCTCGGCAATGGCGGCGCGCAGCCTCTCCTTGTTTTCGGAGCGTGCTTTCCGCGTGGTAAAGCGGGGATCGGTGATCAGCTCAGGTCGATCAAGCACCTCGACGACAAGACGCCGGTAAAGCCTGTCATTGGCGCAAGCCATATAGAGCGGTCCGTCAGACGCCTCGTAGACTCCGACGGTGGGAGAACCGCTCGGCGAATTGCCGAATCGTCCGGGATTGTGGCCGTTGATGAGATAAGCCATGCCATAGAAGCCGGTCATGGCCATCGCAATATCAAACAGCGCGACTTCAACGTGCTGCCCGCGGCCCAGCTTCTCCCGGGCCAGCAGCGCAAGGAGGATAGCGTTGCCGGCGGCCATCCCTGTCGCCATGTCGACGATCGGCGGACCAGTCCGAACCGGCGGGCCATCAGGGAAGCCGTTCAGCGACATGAAGCCGCTCTCGGCCTGGGTGATAGGATCAAAGCCGGGCCGCGAAGCAAACGGCCCGGTGCGGCCATAGGCAGAGATCGAGCAATAAACCAGCCGCGGGTTGGTCGGCGCGACCGATACATAATCGAGGCCGAACTTCTTCATGACGCCGCCCGAGAAATTCTCGACGACCACGTCCGCCTTGCGGATCAGCTCGCGCGCCACGTCGCGCGCGGCCGGCACCGCAAGATCCAGCGCGATGCCACGCTTGTTGCGATTGAGGCTGAGGAAGGCGGCGCTCTCGCCTCCGATCTCGGCGTGCTCATAGGCCCGCGTATCGTCGCCGCCGTCGGGATTCTCGATCTTGATGATGGTGGCGCCGAAATCGCCAAGCGTCTGCGTACAGGCGGGCCCCGCGACCACGCGCGTGAAATCGATGACCAGCAGTCCGCCAAGTGCCGTAGGTCCGTTCCCGGCGCGCGGTGGACGCTCCGGCAGTTGCGGCTGATCGATCATGCGCGCTCGCTCCCTACATCGGCTTGTGCCCGCCGAATAGCAACTTTAAAGCCCGCCTCACGGCACGGGCAAGTCCCCTGCCCGCTTGCGATCATAAAGCAATGATGCCGCGGATCGCCGGCGTCTCTCAAAACGCAAAAACGGCCCGGCAGCGTCAAGCTGCCGGGCCGTTTCAACGTAGCGAACGATGGCCTGCCGTCCGTGCTTTGCGCGGCGCATTCCGCTTCACGGAAGCATGATGGCCCCTAAACCCCGTTCAGCCATTTTCGCCAGTAAAGCGTATTGCGCCACCCCAAGGCACCTCCGGCTCATAAAGCCGGTAGCCCGTCCTGATGAAGTTATTCGCAGATATCCTGTTGTCGGCCGTGTCCGAAACGATGCTCTCCCCCTCTGAGCTATCTCGTCTGACGTGAGCGGCATCATGACGAAAAAACCCGCAGCGGAATTCTCCGCGCGGGTTGATGCAAACTCTTTCGATGATGCCACTATAGAGGTGATTTGCCCGACGCGTCAAGTGCAACTTCGCTTAATCAGAAGCCTATCACAGACCTATCAAACTTTATCTAAAATGCACGAAACCGAATTTGGCGGAATGAAACTTCTTCACGCCACTATCGCCTCCAATCTTGTCGAGTGACTGAAGGATCAAGCGTTGAGCGGCGGCCCGACGTTTGAAATCCATCGAGGAGGAGATCGATGTACTACGTCGCCGCTGCACTGCTTGGCTTGTCGGGCCTGTTCTATTCCGCGAGCCATCACGAGATCGGCTCGTTCGGCGCCACCATGTGTACCTATGGCAGCGCGTTCTGTGACAATCCGATCTACGTTCTCACCGGAGCAGGTCTCGCGGCCGCCTGGGGAATGTTCGTCAGCGTCCGCTAGTCCGCAATCTCCGCCCTCGCCTCAACAACAAAGCCCGCGACCGGTGAACGGCGCGAGCTCCGACGATTTCTGCGATGATGCCTGTTTACAGGTGATTTGCCCGACGTGTCAACCGCAAATGCGGACAATCCGAAACGCGGGTCGAACTGACCCGCGGGAACTTTTGATCCTTGCCCCGAGTTAGCCGGGAGAATTGGGAAAAAGCCAGCCGACGCGAGACCCCGCTGTTCATGACCGCCCCCATCCTTCCCGCACCGCCAAAATCCTTCCGGATGGTGCTAAAGCGGCTGGGGCCCGGTCTGATCACGGGGGCGGCCGACGACGATCCGTCGGGCATCGCCACCTATTCGCAGGCCGGCGCGCAGTTCGGCTATGGCCTGCTCTGGACGGTGTTTCTCACCCTGCCGTTCATGATCGCGATCCAGCTCGTCAGCGCGCGGATCGGCCGGGTCACCGGCAAGGGGCTGGCGGCCAACGTCATGAAGATCGTGCCGCGCTGGCTGGTGCTGGCGCTGGTCGCCATGCTGGTTGCCGCGAACACGTTCAACATCGCCGCCGACATCGCCGCGATGGCGGAGGCGCTCTCGCTGGTCATCGGCGGGCTGAACCACGAGCACGCGCTGATCTTCGCGGCGTCCTCGACCCTGCTGCAGATCTTCGTGCCCTATCGCCGCTACACGCCGGTGCTGAAATTCCTGACGCTGTCGCTGTTCGCCTATGTCGCGACCGCCTTCACCGTGAACATCCCCTGGAGCACGGCGCTGCTGGCGGCGGTCTGGCCGCAGGCCAATGTCAGCGCCGATTATTTCCTGATGGTGGTCGCCGTGCTCGGCACCACCATCAGCCCCTATCTCTTCTTCTGGCAGGCCTCTCAGGAGGTCGAGGAGATGAACCACAAAAACCGCCAGCCGCTGGCGAAGGCGCCGCGCGCGGGCGATCCCGAGCTGACGCGCATCAGGGCCGACACCACGCTCGGCATGCTGCTCTCGAACGGCATCGCCTTCTTCATCATCCTGACCACAGCGTCCGTGCTGCACGCCAATGGCGTGACCAAAATCAATTCGGCGACGGAGGCCGCCGAAGCGCTGCGGCCGCTCGCCGGCGATTTCACCTTCCTGCTGTTCGCGCTCGGCATCATCGGCACGGGCCTGCTGGCGATCCCGGTGCTGGCGGGCTCGGCGGCCTATGGCGTTGCGGAAATCTTCGGCTGGCGCGCCACGCTGGAGGCGAAGCCGGATGAAGCCGTCGGCTTCTACACGATCATCGCGGCCGCGACCGTCATCGGCTTCTCGCTCGGCTTCACCGGCATCGATTCCATCCACATGCTGGTGTGGAGCGCCGTGCTCAACGGCATCGTCGCCGTCCCCATCATGGTGATGATGATGCTGATCGTCTCGAACGCCGGCGTCATGGGCCAGTTCAGGGCGCGGACATGGCTGATCGCGCTCGGCTGGCTCGGCACGGCGCTGATGGCGCTCGCGGTCGTCGCCCTGCTCGGCTCGTCCGTCGTCGGTTGAGCGTGATCCGGAAAAGTGTGAAGCGGTTTTCCGAAAAGATCATGCTGAAATGACAACCTGAAGCGCGATGACGATTCCCCCTGATCTCATCGCGCTCTGGGCGTGCGGCTCAGTTCGAGGTGAGGGCCGCCGAAACCTGCGACGCGATGATGAAGGCCACGAACACTGCCGGCACGCTGATCAATCTCAGAAACTGGTCTACCGAAAGCATCGCGTCGTCCCCCAAGACAATGCGCCTTCCCTAGCCGTGCGCCCTAGAGCTCCGTTCCGATTGAATCGGAACTGAGCTCTAGATTCTAGTTTTGACGCGTTTTCTTTCGCGAACCGGTCGCCACTTCGCTGGAAAACGCTTTACTGAACCCTCTGCACGATTTGCTGATCGGCCGTGAGAATCTGGTCGGAAATGGCTGCCCCGCCCAAGGTGAGCAGCGCCAGAATCGAGATAACGGCCAAGGCTTGCATGGGGCTGATGGTGGGGGTGCGATTGTGGCCAAAACGGAAAGAAGCCGGCGCGATTTCGCGGCGATCTCCGGAAAGATCATGGCTATCCCCAGCCTTTCCGGCAGCCATTTCGCGCTGCAAAACAACGCTGCTGCATAAGCCCTGCGCGCCTCCATCGCTTCTCGGGGCTCGCGCCTTAGCCTAATTCTATTGCGTGACAAACACTGCTTTCGTCATCCTGAGGAGCGCGGGACGCGCGTCTCGAAGGATGGCCGCGGGCGAGATCCGGGCCTTCATGGTTCGAGACGCGCTCCGCGCTCCTCACCATGAGGGTCTTATGACGCGGTAAGACGAACAGGTTCTGCGGGCGTCGTGCGAAAGCCGGGTCGCCGCATCGCCAAATCAAGCGCGACAAACGCGAAGCGTTTGCGCGGAGATCAACAAGGCTCATCAAGCAGCCGCCGGGGAGCGACATGACGACATCATCCAAAGCCACTGCCATCGAAATCCTCGCCTGCGATGCCGGCTGGCGAAACTACCATTTCGTCAAGCTGACGACGGAAGACGGCATCGTCGGCTGGAGCGAGTTCGACGAAGGCTTTGGCTCGCCCGGTGTGGGCGCCGCGATCCAGCGCCTGTCGAGCCGCGTCATCGGGCAAAACGTCTTCCAGCACGAGCGCATCCATGCCGAGCTGTTCGCAGCGACGCGGCCGGCCGCCGGCGGCGTCGTGGCGCAGGCGCTGGGTGCGATCGAGAACGCGCTGCTCGACGCCAAGGCCAAATGTCTCGGCGTGCCCTGCTACGAGCTCCTCGGCGGCAAGATCCGCGATCGCGTCCGCGTGTACTGGTCGCATTGCGCGACGTGGCGGATCAATCATCCCTCCTGGTACAAGCCGCCGATCGAAAGCCTCGACGGCGTCAAGGCGATGGGCCGCGAGGTGCGCGAGAAGAAATTCACCGCGCTCAAGACCAACATCTTCTCCTATGACGAGGGCAAGCCGACCGGCTGGCGCCCCGGCTTCGGCTCGCCGTTCCTGCCCGAGATCAATGTCGATCGCAAAATCCTGCGCGACCTGCACATGCATCTGGAGGCGATCCGCGACGGCGCCGGTCCTGACGTCGAGATCCTGCTCGACTGCAACTTCAACGCCAAGACCGAAGGTTATTTGAAGATCCTGCGCGCGATCGCGGACATCGACATGTTCTGGGTCGAGATCGACAGCTTCAATCCGGAAGCGCTCGGCTATATCCGCAGGCAGAGCCCGCACCCGATCTCGTCCTGCGAAACGCTCCTGGGGCTGCGCGAATTTTTGCCCTATTTCCGCGAGCAGGCCATGGACGTCGCGATCGTCGACACGCCCTGGAACGGCGTCTGGCAGTCGATGAAGATCGCTTCAGTCGCCGAAGCCTTCGAGGTCAACGTCGCGCCGCATAATTTCTACGGCCATCTCTGCTCGATGATGAACGCGCATTTCTGCGCCGCCATGCCGAACCTGCGCATCATGGAGATCGACATCGACCGCCTGGCGTGGGACCGCGAGCTCTTCACGCATGAGCCGGAGATCGCGAACGGCCATCTCGTCATTCCGAACCGCCCGGGCTGGGGCACCGAGCCGAACGAGGAGGCGCTTGCCGCGCACCCGCCGAAGACCCACGGCGGGCTGCTCAGCTACGGCCGCAAGAGCTGAAGGACTACGGCGTTATGGGGTTGACGGCCGGGGATGCCTTCGGCCCCGGACGCACCGGCTCGATCGGAGATTTCGGATCGGTCGGCAGCACCATGGCGCCCGCGGCACGCGCGGCTTCACCCGTGGTGTGATACATCGCGACCTGCGCCGACTGCGTCTTGGCCCGGCTCCACGGGCCATGGTCGACAAGCAGCATCGCGGCAATGGTAACGCCGGCGACGATCAGCGCGATCACGCCGGGATGGCGAAGCGCAATAGCAAGGGAGTTCGTGAAGCTTGTTGCCATCGAACACTCTGGGCTGTTTCCTCTCATGGGTTAATTCAATGAGGTCGCGCGTGGTTCCGTCTCAAACGGCGCGGTTCCTTCGGAACCCAGCGATTGTCGCGGAAGCTCACTTCACGTCGGGACGCGCGTCACCGACGAACTTGTCGCGGTTCGGCATCTTGATCGCGGTGAGCGCCTTGGCGTCGAGCGTCGCATCCGCGGCCACCAGTCCATTCAGGCTGAGGATGTAGGCCGACACCGCATAGACGTCGTCAGTGCTGAGAGATTGCGGTGCGTTCTGCGGCATGGCGCGGCGGATGTAGTCGAACAGCGTCGTTGCGTAAGGCCAGTAGCTGCCGACGGTGCGGATCGGCCTCGCCGTGCCGATCGTCCCCTGCCCGCCGACCAGCCGATCGCCCAAACCGCCCTCGCCTTTGTCGCCATGGCAGGACGCGCATTGCTGAGCGAACACCTCGCCTCCCCGACTGACCGTGCCGCGCCCCTCCGGCAGATTGCTGCCGTCGCGTCCGATGTCGATGTTCCAGCCTGCGATCTCCGCGGGCGATGCCGGCCGTCCGATGCCGTAAGGACTTTGCGCAAAGACGCCGCTCGTCCACGCCCACAGCATGACCGCGACGGCGATGCCGTAAGCTTCACGCCAGCGCATTGGTCACCTCGCCGCTCTCTGCGATGCGCCAGGGCCAGATCGCGTTGTTGTGGTAGAAATAGTTTTCGCCGCGCACGGCCAGCAGCTCGGCAAGCGTCGGCTGGACGTAGCCGGTCTCGTCGATGGCGCGGCTCTGGATCACGGCGGCCTTGCCTTCCCACCGCCAGGGAAAGCGGAAGCGCGTCAACGCGCGCGTCAGGACCGGCTCCTGCAATTGCGCTGACTGCCAGCTCTTGCCGTCATCGGCGGACACCTCGACGCGGGCGATCTTGCCATGCCCGCTCCAGGCAATGCCGGTGATCTCGTGAAAGCCGGGCGCGTCGAGGCGCTGTCCGCCGGAGGGGCGCGTGATGATCGACTTGGCCTCCATGTAGAAGGAGAACTCGCGCGCGGTGCCGTCAGGCAGCAGGTCGGTGTATTTCGAGGTCTCCTCGCGCGAATAGGTGGGCTCCGACGTCACGTGCAGGCGCCGCAGCCATTTCACGCTCATGTTGCCCTCGAAACCGGGCAGGAAGAGCCGCAGCGGATAGCCTTGCTGCGGCCGCAGCCGCTCGCCGTTCTGGCTGTAGACCAGCATGGCGTCGTCGAGGCATTTCTCGATCGGGATGCTGCGCGTCAGCGCGGCGGCGTCGGCGCCTTCGGCCACGACCCATTTGGCTTCGGGCTTGAGGCCGGCTTCCTCGAGCACCAGTTTCAGGTTCACGCCGGTCCACTCGGCACAACTCACCAGGCCTACGAGGTCAGAGGCGGTCTTGCCGTAAGGCTTCGTGAAGCCGGGATTGCCCGAGCATTCCAGGAAGTGGATGCGCGATTGCGACGGAAAGCGCCGCAGGTCGTCCATGGTGAAGATCAGGGGACGTTCCACCAGGCCATGAAGCATCAAGCGATGCTGCGCCGGATCGATCGTCGGCACGCCGCCATGATGGCGCTCGTAGAATAGCCCGCTCGGCGTGATGATGCCGTCGAGCTCCTGCAGCGGCGTCCGGCTCGACGCGGATAAATACTGTTTGAGGCTTTTCGAGATGTTCTTGACGACGTTCTTCTCGAACGGCGACGGCGTCCCATAGGGCTGACTGCCCATCGGCTCGCCTGGCACCTTCATCCATTCGGGAATGTCGGGCGGCAGATTGTCCGCTTTGGCGGCCCCGCTGCCGAGAACGACTCCACTGAGTGCCGCGCCGCCAGACCTGAGGAAACGACGGCGCGTGGCCGCGTCGATGCCGGCAGTCGTTTGTGTCTTGGTCATTGCGGGCCCTCGTGGTCAACCGCATGAAATCGCCTTCCGAGCGCCTTGGCAATTCGCGTGCGTTTCAAAATCAGGCGATCGTCGCGACGGCTGATCTAAATCCACACTCGAGCGGAGGAGTTCCTTCCCGGTGCCGCAGCGCATGAACGATCTGATCGGCTCTACTCACCCGGCGAGATCGCGTTGCTCGGCGTCGGGCGGTCCGCGATCTGCTGACCGAACAGGCTCCCGATAAGCTCGACCGCCGTCCGCGCGGTGCGCCCGCGCTCGTCCAGGAACGGATTGAGCTCGACGATGTCGACCGACCGGACCAGGCCGGAATCGTGCAGCAGCTCCATGATGAGATGCGCCTCGCGATAGGTCGCCCCTCCCGGCACCGTGGTACCGACGCCAGGGGCCACGCAGGGGTCGAGAAAATCGACGTCGAAGCTGACGTGCAGCACGCCGTCGCTCTCCTTCACCCGCTCGATGAAGCGCCGGATCAGGACGGCGACCCCGAACTCGTCGATCTGGCGCATGTCGGCGACGCGGATGCGCCGCGTGCGCATCAACTCCTTCTCGAGCTTGTCGATCGAGCGCGTGCCGAACAGCTCGAGCTGGCCGGGATCGATCGAGGCCCGCGACTCCTTGCCGAGCAGCCCATTGAGACCGGGCTCGCCGCACAAGAACGCTGCGGACATGCCATGCATATTCGCCGTGATCGTCGTCGCCGGGGTGTTGTAGTCGGCATGCGCGTCGAGCCAGAGCACGAACAGTTTGCGCCCCCGCTCTTGCCAGTGACGCGCCATGGCATTGACCGAGCCCATCGACAGCGTGTGATCGCCGCCGAGAAAGATCGGGATCGCGCCGGTCTTCGCGACCTCGTAGGCGCGATGGCTCACGACCCGTGTCCAGCGCTGGATCTCGCGGTAGTGATTGGCATTCTGGGGCGGCTCGTCGCTGGAATCGGGAATGCCGGCGACCGAAAGGTCGCCATGATCGACGACCTCGAAGTCGAGATTTTCCAGCAAGGTCGCAAGGCCGGCGGTCCGCAAGGCCGCAGGACCCATCAGCGTCCCGCGCTGCGAAGCCCCCATGTCGATGGGAGCGCCGAGCAGCGCAATGCGCCTGGTTCGATCCGATGTTGTGCGATCGGTCACGACCATCTCCCTGATCAGGTCTGCGCTGAGGCGTCAGCCTAACAGAGATTCGCGTCCGTCGTTTCCCGGGGCTGATGCTGTCGCGGGCCGACACCGCTGGAACCAAACCTCGCCCACCGCATTTCCAGTGCAGGCCGGCACCCGCCGTCAAGACGGCGCCAGTCGCGGATAGCCAAAGGTCTTCGGACCCGCTGTTCAAAACGAGCGCTCGCGAGGATAGCCAAAGGTGCCGGTCCCTGTCATTTCGCGGCTGTGGAGGCCTCAAGCCTTGAGCGTGGACATACCGGAACCAGTTTCGCAGCCAGGCCTAGCCGAGCGCGCCGTCGATGCCGCAACCGACGTCTCCCGCACGATCGGCGAGGTCGCCGGCGGCCTGCATGCCGCAGTCGATCGCCTCACCGCGGCCATCCAAGAGGCGCGAAGGCCCGGCAAGCCGCTTTCGACGGTTGCCGCGATCACCCGCGAGGCTCCGCTGGCGAGCCTTTTCGTCGCGTTCCTGTTCGGCGTCGCGATTGCGCGCCGGCGCTAACGTCAGAACAGTTTCGGTCCGCGCCGATCGAGCTGCGCCTCCCATGTCGCCAGTGTGGCGGCGACGATCATCACCGCGATTCCGGCAACGCTGACCCAGAGTTGCGCGACCAAACCGCCGGAAACATCGCTGAGGAAGACCTGACCGACAAAGGACAGCAGGACTCCCAGGCAATACATCGAAAGCGAGTTCTCGCCACAGCGGATCATCGCGATCGCAAGCGGCGGCACCGGTCGGCGTTCCTTCCGCAACGTGAACCGCGAAACCACGACGGCCAGCGCGAGGAAGTGCAACAGGCGCACCGGCGCCAGGTGGCTCTTGTAGATCGGATAGATCCATTCCGAGACGTCGTCCGGGATCAGTCGTGTCAGCACATCGAACTGCCAGCTCAAGGCGATGACCAGGCTGAACAGCAGATAGAACAGCGCGAGCACCAGAGTTACCGGCGACTGCACCAGCGGTCTGATCATGTTACCGCCGCCGCCCGCATACCAGGCGCCGAACACGAACAGGAGCTGGAATGCGAACGGATTGAAGTAGAGCTCACCCGTCGGCCAGGCCGGCACGTGCCAGCTCCGGAGCTGGACCATCAGGTACACGAGGAACGAAGCGGCCAGCGTTGTCGTGGGGATGCGGATGAGGAGCCACAGCAGTAGCGGAAATGCGAGGTGCAGCAGCACGAAGGTCGGCAGGATGTCGGTATTGACGGGCGTATATTGCAGCATCGCCGCATGCACGAGCGCCGCGCCGGGGTCCTTGAAGAAGAAGCCCGTGTTGGTTTCATCGACGTAGCGCTCGCCACCGCCGACGAGCCACACCAGTGCGACATAGGCCCCAAACAGCAGCAGGAACGCGCAGTAGATCTCGAAACTGCGCCGCAGCGCCCGGACGATCACCGTGAGCCACCCCTGCTCCGGCAGGCCGCCGCCATAGGCCAGCATGCAGGTGTAACCGGAGACGAAGACGAACACCTCGGTGGTGTCGCTGAAGCCGTAATTGCGCAGCGTCAACCATGCCAGCGAATTGTCCGGGATGTGATCGATGAAGATGAACCACAGCGCCAATCCGCGGCAGACGTCCAATCGCAGATCGCGGTGGCCCTTCTGTCTGTGCAGAAGTGCTCCCTTGGCCAGCTCCGGCTGATAATCCGTCACGATCTCGATGAGCCTCGAAACGACGGGCATGTCGCACGAGACTGATGATACTGATTCTGCCGGGATTGTCTGTACCGCCGCGCGTCGCACTCAGGCGGCGCCGACGGCTTCCTGGATCGGCTGCGCCGTCAGAAACTGACGCCCAAA
This sequence comes from Bradyrhizobium sp. UFLA05-89, assembly GCF_059803475.1. Lineage (NCBI taxonomy): Bacteria > Pseudomonadati > Pseudomonadota > Alphaproteobacteria > Hyphomicrobiales > Nitrobacteraceae > Bradyrhizobium > Bradyrhizobium sp. UFLA05-89. Next base: position 29,654 of record NZ_JBANBA010000059.1, read on the forward strand.
TGCTTCGGCCGGCATCGGGCGGCCGAAGAAATAGCCCTGCCCTTCCTCGCATCCCATGCTGACCAGGAAGTCGGCCGTGGCGCGGTTCTCGATGCCTTCGGCGATCACGGAGAGGCCAAGCTGCTTGCTCAGTCCGACGGTCGAGCTGACGATCGCCGCGTCGTCGGAATCGGCGAGCAGATCGAGCACGAAGGAGCGGTCGATCTTGAGCCCGTCGAGCGGAAACTTCTTCAGATAGCTCAAGCTCGCGTAACCCGTGCCGAAATCGTCGAACAAAACGCGGACACCGAGCTCCTGGATCCGCTTGAACATGTCGAGCACCCGCGCCTCGTCGAGGAGAAGGATATCCTCGGTCACCTCGAGCTCGAGCAGCGAAGGCGAGAGGCCGGTGGCGGCGAGCAATTCGCCAACCGAATGCGCGAGATCGCCGGAATGAAGCTGCGACGGCGACAGATTGATCGCGACACGGACGTTGTTGCCGGCGAGCTCCCACGCCCGCGCCTGTTTGCAGGCCGTCTCCATCACCCAGCTGGCGATCCGTTCCGAGAGCGCCGACGTATTGACGACAGGCATGAATTCCGCCGGCGAGACGTAGCCGCGCGACGGATGACGCCACCGGATCAGCGCTTCCGCGCCGAGGAGCGCGCCGTCGACCAGACGAACCTGAGGCTGGTAGAACAGCTCGAATTCGTTGCGGTCCGCGGCCTGCGCGAGCTCGCTCTCCAGCGTCAGCCTGCTCTCGAGCTCCTCTCTGATGGTGCTCTCGAAGATCACGCAGCCGCCGCGGTGGGTCGTCTTCGCCCGGTAGAGTGCGAGATGGCCGTTGCTCAGGAGGTCGTCGGCGTTCTGCCCGCCGTCCGGATAGACCGCGACCCCGACGCTGATCCTGACGCGGTGCTGGCGCGCGCCGGCCACGAGCGGCAGCTCGAATGCGCGTGTCACGCGCTCGGTGAACACCGCGATCGGCTCATTGGCCTCGACACAGTCGATCGCGATCGCGAACTCGTCGCCGCTGAGCCGCGCGACCATCGCATTGTCTCCGGCCTCGGTCCGCAGCCGCGCGGCGACTGCCTTGAGCACGAGATCACCGGCCGCATGACCGAACACATCGTTGATCTGCTGGAAGCCGTCGAGCCCCAGCACCAGGAGCGCGATCTCGTGCGACTGCCGTTTCGCCGTCGCGACCAGGTCGACGAGCGCCGCATGCAAGGTGTTGCGGTTGCCAAGGCCGGTGAGCGAGTCGTACTCGGCGAGATATTTCACACGTTCGGCCTCGCGCTTGCGGACCGAGATATCGCGCAGGATCGCGCCATATTGGAAACCGTCTGTGCCTTGCCAGCCCGAGAAGCTGGCCTCGACCGGAAATACCTCGCCGTTCCTGCGCCGTCCCTCAAACTCGACGACGACGGCCCCGCCCGGGACCAGCAAAGCCTGACGTGCAGCGTCTCGCATCGAGAAACGCTTGCCCGCTCCGTCGATCGACGCTGCGCAGAGCGCCTCGAAGGGGCGGCCGATCATTTCCGCTGGCATGTAGCCGAAGATCGCGCTCGCGCCGGGGTTCCACACCGTGATCATGTGATTTTCGTCGGTGCAGATCAGGCCGTCGCCAAGCGACATCGCGATGCGGTGGAAGCGGCTCTCGGCGATGCGACCGAGCAGGCTGCGGAAATCGATCTCGTCGAGCGCGATCGCCGTGAGATAGGCGATGGTCGCGATGTGGAACAGCGACGTGTCGATGACGAGCGGCCATTTCAGCTGCACGAGGGCAGCGACGAGCTCGACTGCCGCCGCCGCCGCAACGAGGATCACGACCCGAACGCCCGGACCAAGCCGGCGCCAGGAGAACATCATGAGCAAGGCCAGGGCACCGAGGCCCAGGATCATGCCGGTATCGGAGGTCGAGCGCAGCGTGCGATGCTGAAGGATCGATTCCGCCGCCAGCGCCTGTAGCACGGGACCGGATGCGACATTGCCGTTGGGTACGCTGAAGCGGTCGCCAAGCTCGAGGGCGGTGGCCCCGACGAGCACCTTCTTGTCCCTCAGCTTGACAAGCGTCGTGGCGTCGCCGCGCAGCACGTCGGCAAAGGAGACGCGCGGAATTGATGCCGCACGGATCGAGAAATCGATCAGGAACGGCGAGCTCCGGTTGGCATATTGCCCCGCCAACACCGCCGCCATCGAAGGCACGAACTCTTCGCCGAGCCTCTCGCCGAAAGGATAGCGTCGAACCAGCCCGTCGGGCTCCACGGTAACATTGACGACGGCCGGCCACGACTGTTCGCCGAATGGCGTCAGAGGACGGTTGATGTGGATCCCACTGCTGCCGCTGTTCGGTGCCGGCTGCTTGAAGGACGGCAGGATCGTCGAACCGCCGACGTCCTTCAGCGCCTCGACGAAAGCTTGGTCGGATGCAGGATCGGACGGTGTGCTGAAATCGACGTCGAAGGCGACGTCGCGAACACCGGCGCTTTCGAGCTTGCGCAGGAGTTCGGCATGTAGCTGCCGCGGCCACGGCCAGACGCCGATCCGGTCGATCGATGCGGCATCGATCGCAACCACCACAATATCGCCGCTCGCCGCGCGCGATTGCCAGGCGAAGCGCAAATCGGTGAGCGCACTGCGCAGCGCGCCGTGCCATCCCGTGGACAGCACGACGGCAAGCGCAGCCACAACCAGAATATGCGGTCGATAGCGTTTCACTTAGTCCCCCGCATCCGGCTCGATCCGGATGCGCCCCCTTGATCCCCTACGGAATGGCCTCAGTGCTTGTGGCCGTTGGCATTGCCGTTACTGCCGTTGCCCCCGCCATTCCCGTTGCCGTTGCCGTTGTTGCCTTTACCGTTTCCGGTGGCACCGCTGTTTCCGTTACCATTGCCGGAATTGCCGTTGCCGGAATTTCCGTTCCCGTTACCGGAGTTTCCACTGCTGGAGTTATCACTCGACGAACCTGCGGTTGTCGCGGTCGTCGTCGTGGTCGTGGTCGTGCTCGAGGAGCTCGTGCTGCTGCTCGCGCCGCTGCTGCTTGTCGTCACCGCCGTCTGGCCGGCGCTGTTGGAGACCGTCGTCGTGCTCGTCCTGCTGTCACTCCAGACGGTGTCGGTGCTGGAGCTTGACGCACTTCTGACGGCGGCAGTTGTAACCGATCCGCGCGCGAGCCCGTGCGTCACCTTGCTGAAATTCAGCTTCACCTCGCCAAGCGCGCCTGAGATGCGGACCACGCCCGACTTGACATAAGACCCGCTCGCCGAATTCTGGGGTTTGGAAGCCGCTCCGGCTGCCTTGCCCCTCTCGATGTGCGCGAGAGCGTGGAAGGTGTGGCCGTTCGCGGCGTTGCGCGGGGCCGGCAGGCCCGATTTCGGCACCGGCACTCGCTCGATGGTCGAAGCGCGCGGCTTGCCCTGCTCGATCGGATTGAAGGTGCCGGAGCCGCTCAGGTTGAGGCCAGGCTTGTCATGCTCGAAGGCCGTCGCAGCCTGGCCTGGCATCACCCGGGCGATTTGACCGGTGCGGAAATCGGAGACCTCGACCTGCCCGCGGACGACGCCGACCTTGGTGCTGTCGGCGTTCACCGTGACGCTGAACTGCGTGCCCTTGACCACGGCGGCGAGATAGGGCGTCTCGACTTCGAAATGCTTGACGTTGCGCTTTTCGACTTCGAGCAGGATCGAGCCCGCCTGCTGCACGATGGTGGTCGAAAGTCCGTCCTTCTGCTCCGTCGGCAGACCGACGACGGAATTCGGTGAGATCAGGATTGTCTCTTCGCCGCGCACCAGAAGCACGCGACCATTACGCCCGGTCCGAATGGTATCGCCAGGCTTCAGCGTCTCTTCCTGCTTGAGCGAGACCTGCTGGACGCCGTCGGTCGCGATCCAGACCTCGCCCGACGCCTTGCTGACCGACCAGACACCGCCATCCGCGGCAAAGGCGTTGGAAGCAAATCCCAGTACGAACGCAGCCAGGAGGGTGCGCCGCATTCCATCTTTGCCGAGCATATGAGTCCTCAGTCCGCCGAAGAGCCGGCCTGAGGTTTATCGGAGATGTCTCAAGATAGGATTAGCCGGAGTCGCGGCAAGATCCATGGCCCCGTTAACCAATCGTTGACCATAAAAAACTATGAAAAATCATGCGCCTAACGATCTCTTACCATGCCCGGGGAACGACTCAGTTGAACTACGGAGATCGGTCCCGATGGAGAGGCCGGTGGAGACATTTTGTTACCGCAATGGGCCTGCTTGTGCCGACTTTTGCGGCAATTCCGCAAGCTCTCGCGCAGCAGGCGAACCAGCCGGGCTTCGATCCTCGACAGACCGAAAAATATTTCGACAGACAATCCGATCAGGACTCCCGCGGCCGCACCCCCGTAAGACTACCGAGTCTCGGCCGACCCGACCTCGGCGCCGATGCCCGGCCGCAATTCGTGCTTCGCGGCGTCAGCATCGTTGGCGAGGACAGCATTCAGCGTGACCGCATCGCCAGCACCTGGCAACCGTATCTTGGAAAGCAGATCTCGCAGGCGGACCTCGCGGCGATCGCTGGCGCGATCAGCGATCTCTATCGCTCCAACGGTTTCCATCTGAGCCGGGCTATCATCCCACCGCAGGACATCCAGGATGGACGCGTCCGGATTCAGGTGATCGAAGGCTCCATCGTCGAGACCGACTTGAAAGGCGATGGCGCCGAGCAGTTCGGCGTCCGTCCGATGCTGGATCCGGTCCTCGCCGAACATCCTTCGCGCCTCGCCACGCTTGAACGCCAGCTTTATCTGATCAACGGATGGCCGGGCGTGCGGATCGCCGATACTGCGCTCGAGGAGATCGGTACCGCGAGCGGCCGTTTCCGCCTCACCGTCTTCCTGAAGACCTGGCACATCTTCACATCGTTCGGCCTGGACAATCTTGGATCGGCATCGGTCGGACCGTGGCAGACCTATGCGACCGGAGCCTTCAACTCTTACCTCGCGCCCGGCGACACGTTGGCGGTCAACCTGTCGACGATCGCAAACGATCCGCGTCAACTTGGCTTCGGGCGATTGTCCTATGACGCGCCGGTTGGTGTCGACGGCGTGCGGCTCGGCGCCTCTATCCTGTACAGCGCGGTGCGGCCGGGCGATGCCCGTCGCCTCGACCGCGACATCACGACGACGGAAGCCTTCGAACTACGGGCAAGCGTCGTCCCGCTTCAGTCGCAGGCATCTTCGCTCACCCTCACCTCGGCCTTTACCTTCAGCAACGTATCGGAACACGATATGTTTGGGCCGTGGTACAATGACCATATCAGGACCGCGAGCCTGACCTCGGATTACCGGCTGCAGGACCGCTTCGGCGGCACCAACTATCTGACGCTGACCTATCGCCAGGGGCTCGACATCTTCGGCGCCTCGCACTGGAGCGATGACCTGCTGTCGCGCGACGGCGCCGCGGCGAACTTCTCGGTGTTGAACGCCTGGTTCACGCGCTATCAGACTCTCACCGACGCGTGGTCAATCAAGCTTTCAGGCGCGAGCCAGACCGCATCCCGGCCGCTGTTCACGTCGCAGCAATTCTATCTCGGCGGCGCCGCCTTCGGCCGTGGCTATGGCGCCGCCGAAATCAGCGGCGACAACGGGCTTGCCGGATCGTTCGAGCTCCGCTTCGACCAGACGGTCAACTTCCGCTACTGGACCGGCTACCAGATCTATGGCTTTGCCGATGCCGGCGTGGTGTGGAACGACGGCTATCAGCCGAGCGAGGGGCTGTCGCTGACATCCGCCGGCGCCGGCATACGTCTGTTCCTGTCGGAGGATTTGCGGGCTGATCTTGCCGTCGCTGTTCCGCTCAGCTACCGCGCGCCCGACAATGAGCGGCGGAACGCGCGGTTCCTGTTCACGCTATCGAACGCCTTCAGACTCTGCCCGGAGCGGGGCAAGGCAAACTGCCTATAGTTCCCCGCCTTCGTTTGCGTGCGGTCAAGCTTGCCTAAATTTAATCCCGTCCCGCCCTCACAATCGATCGATCCGTGAGTTCCCCATCACTACCTCTGCGAAAAGTGATCGGGATGAAACGATGAAAAGGGCTTTTGCGATTCTGGCGTTCCTTTGGGTTCTTGCTGCGGGCGAGTATTTCGCCGTGAGCAAGCTCGCGATCCGCCACGAGACGCTCAATCTGTTCGACGCCGCGCGCCAGCGGCCGGTCTCGGTCGACGTCGCCGTGCGTCGCGACTACGAGACCAAGGCCAATCTCGGCCTCTGGAAGCTTCCACTCGCAGTCATCAGCAACGGCAACACGGTCAAGGCGACCGAGTACTCGTTCCTCGCCAACGTGCTCGCTGCGCGCGGATATCTCGTGGCCAGCATCCAGCAGGATCTGCCGACCGATCCGCCCCTGATGACCAAGGTCGGTCAGCCCTATGTCGGTCGAAAGGGCGTTTACATGCGCTGCGAGGCCAACATCCTGTTCGTCCTGAACGAACTGAAGAAGCAGCAGGAGAACGCGGAATACGATCACATCACGCTCGTCGGTCATTCCAACGGCGGCGACGTCTCCATGTATGTCGCCCATCAGCATCCTGAGCTGGTGTCCAAGGTGATCACGCTCGACAATCTGCGGGTGCCCTTCGTGCTCAACGATCACCTCAAGATCCTGTCATTCCGCTCCAAGGACCCGAAGTTCGTCACCGATCCCGGCGTTCTGCCAACGCCCGAGCAGGCGAAATTGCGCGGCATCGACATCATCAATACCGGCGCGCAGCATACCGAGCTGAGCGACCGCGGCCCGGATTCGGTGAAGGAGAAGATCCAGGCTACGCTGGATCAGTTCCTGCGCAGCAGTTCCAGCAGCGAGCTCGCGCCGGCCGATACGACGAGCCCGATGATCATGAACCCCGGCGACTACTAGGCCCGCTCGTCAGTCGACGGCCACACCCCGGCCAAGCCGGCTTGCGGCAGATCAAGGCGGTACGCCCCCGAATACGCGACAAGGCGAACCTTGAGCGTCGAGGAAGCCCAGATGTCGCACTCCACAGAAAGTCTAAGGCTGCCCGCGGCGGCTGCGCCGGCCTTCCTTCGCCGCCTCTTCCGCTCCACCCGCAGGCTGATCCGGTCGATCATCGTCCGCATCGATCTCTCGCAATTCCCCGGATCGTGCTGCGGTTGAGCACGAACACCGGACAAATAGTTCAAGGACGCCTCATGCGCGCGCCTGTCAGACGGCTTTCCACTCTGATCATCGCAAGCGGCCTGTCCGGATCGACGGCTTTCGCCGCCGATGCCGATCACGGCGCCGACCTTGCCAAGCGCTGGTGCGCGAGCTGCCACGTCGTGACGAGTGAACAGAAACAGGCAAGCGCCGACGTCCCCGCCTTTGCCGCCATCGCGCGCAGGCCCGACTTCACGCCGGAGAAGCTGGCCTTCTTCCTGCTCGATCCGCATCCGAAGATGCCAAACTTTCCATTGAGCCGAATCGAGGCCGGCGACATTGCCGCCTATATCGGCTCGCTACGCCAGTAGCGGGCGAGAGCATGATCCAGACCCGGAGGGTCGCGTTCGCGCAAGGTGCGAAGCGGCTTTCCCTCGCGACAACCGCGGAACGCGTTTGTGCGGAGAGCACGCTCAAACAACCACCCGCTCCTCAAAGGCAAATCCCTGCCGGTTGAGCCGACAGGGATCAGCAGAAAGGATGACGGACGGCGGATGATATGCTCATCCGGTGGGCCATCATGGACCTGCCCTGCAATTGAATTCCGCGCGACGCTCTCACGCAAGATCAATTCGTGAGCACGCGCGCCGCCCGTGGTTCAGGACTTGCCTTTGCCGGGCTGCATCAGGTTGCCGGTGATCTGTCGCATATGCTCACCGGCGTTGGTGAATTGACTTCTCAGGAATTCGGACTGGATGCGCATTGCTTCCTGGAGATCGGTTGCGTGAACCAGCTTGCGCGCGTGCTCGAACGCCGCCTTCATGTTTTGTTCGGTGAAAACAAGCGCTTGCTTGGAAACCTCTGTACCGGTTCCAGGCACTGATGACATCGACTTGGTGGCAGCATCGAAAAACAGGCCGAAGGCTTTTTCCGCCTGATCAATGGTCTTCTCGGCCAGGTCGCGCAATTCGGCCGGAACTTCGAGCTTCGGTTCGATCATGTCGCCGTCCTCCCCTTGTCCCTGACTGATTTATCACACTTATCGGATCGCATTCCAGCGGCTCGGCTGGCGTCAGGGATCCCTGGGGCGGTCGGCTCTGGTTGGGACTTCGTCCGGCGACACCCCCTCACGAAAGCGGATGTTCGGGAATCTCTTCGGTGGTGAGGTCTTCCACCAGCTTGATGACCTCGAAACGCTGGCGCGGCGCGAGCTTGAGAAATGCGCGCAGCAGTCGCAGGCTCTCGACGGTTTGACTCGCGGGCGCCCCCAGCTTCAGGTGCAGTTCAGTCGCGAAATTGAGGTTTTTCATCTCGCACCTATGAAAGGAACGGCCTTCGTGAGAGGGCAGACGTCGTTCGAGAACCAACCTCGGACATGAACGGCTTTCGGCCGGGCGACCCCGGGCGGACCGCCAAACCGAATGACCCCAACGGCTCGGGCGAACCCGACGAGGTTGCAACTATGACAAGGAACAACCCTTCCGGCAAGCCAAACTGCTGGGAGAGGGTTGCTTCGTCGTCATCGCACCTCGGCAATTCCGGATAACGGACCCGGTCCACCCCCGTCCGCGACAGGATTCAGCAGGTCATAGCTGCACCTTGGCTTGATCTGCGTCAATGCGACAACCGGCGTATTTTGTTTCCCAGTATGAACCTGGAACGGGCGGGGACGATACTCACATATTAATTCGATTTGAGGGGTGGCCCCCGGTGGAAAGCTATGAACGTGCCCGGGGGCCTCACGGTTCGAAACGCCAGCTCTGCGGGCTCCTCGCCATGAGGATCTAATACGTCCCCACGAAATCAGACCTCATCCTGAGGGGCCTTACAAAGGCGGGCGTCTCGAAGGATAGCCGCTACTGCAGCAGCGATCGGGCTACTGCTTCTTCAGCGTGTAGACGTAATCATTGAGGCCCGCTTCCATGGTCCCATCATCCACGAAGTGGAAATCGATCTCGCACCCCGTCTCGAGCGTCTTGATCTTGGCGCCGGTGAAGCCGAGAGAGGCGGCGAGCGCCTTCGGATCGGCCTTCTTGCTGGAGTGCTGCAACTCGTCGAAGGCGCCCTGGAAGATCATGTCGGCGCCGTAGTCGGTGAGCTTGTACTGCGGCTTGGCGCAGGCAAAGGGGCGCGGTCCGGAGATTTCCTTGGCCGCGACGACGACTATCTTGCCCATCAACCGCGCCTGCTCGGTGCTGTCGGGTTTGTGCTGCGGATCCGCCCAAGGCGCCACCACCGCGCTCGTGAATTTCCAGCTTCCGACGTAGGAGGGGTCGGTTGCGTGAGCGGCGCCGGCCCCAGCCAGAGAAGCGAGAAAGCAGACGATGCCGGCGAATTTCATCTGAGGTCCCCTTTTTAGTCTCGTACTTGGACACGGCGCGCCCCATCGCGGTTCACCGTCTTACGATATTTTTCAAAGGCATGAACCGCCATTCGCAAGCGGACGACCAAGAGCCCAGTGCGATACGGCCACGCACGTCACGGGCGCCATGGCTGACTTCTGGACTAACGATTCGGGCGCGCGTCCAGCAAAGGAAGACGGCATGCTTTCTCGCGGCAATCTCATCAAAGGCGCGGCCGTTGCGCTTTTCACTTTCGCATCGCACGGCGCATGGGCGCAGGAGGCCAAGGTGAACCTGTTCAAGATCGTTACCGTCAAGGATGAAATCGTCATCGGACTGAACGCCGAAGAACTCCAGGCGCTCGGCGGCACCGACGCCAGCGCCGTGGCACATGCGCTGGCGCAGAAGGGCGATCTCACCGTGTGGCAATACAACGTCCACCGCGGCCAGAACGGCGAGATGCAGCAGGCGCCGACCGCCAAGATCGGACTACTGGCCAACGCCTCGCTCCGCGTCGAACCCTACACGACACCGTACCAGATCATGCCGCATCCGTGACATGCGTGATCACGCTCGAACAATAACCTGAAGCGCGACGACGATCTCATCGCGCTTTGGAGCTGGGCGGGCTCGTCGCGCCGCCGTCGGTTGCAAAGCCGTAGACCTGTGCCAACCGATCCAGGCACTCCTGCAACCTTTTGGAGAAATAGTCGTTCCAGCGCTGGCTGCGTACCGCGCGGCGTTCGCCGACCTGCTCCATCGTCAGTCCGAGCACGAGGACATCGTGCACGAGCGCAGCGCCGTCCGTGCCGAGCTCGCGTTCGACCCGGTTCAGCCGCAGCACCGCCTTGCGCTGGCTCTCGGTGACGGGCTCCCGGCCGAGGGTGCCGTCGACATATTCCCGGCTGGGGTCGACCGCCTGCGGACCCCGCTCCGCCTTCTCCCAGTCGTTCTGGAACGCACGGCCGCCGCGATACTGCGCTTCGTCGATCTGGTGATGGGCGTGGAGCCGGCCCAGCGGATCGTTGCGAATTGAGCGCAACGCGATGATTTTCTCGCCGGGATCAAGGCCCAAGGGATCGTCGACCTCGATTTCCGCCACTTCGGCGTGGAGCGCCAAGTCGCGTGACCTGCGGTCGTAGATCCCTCCGAGGCTAAAGGTTTTGCTGCGTTTGGCACGTGCCACTTGGATACTCCTTGACACAAAACGATGGAAATCGGATTCCCAGCACGGGGCGGCCAGGTTCAGGCAGCCGCGACGAGCCGCAGGACGACCGGGCCGGTCGTTCGCGCCGTCTCGGGACCGGAGGTCAGGTGAAAATGCGGCGTGCAATAACTGGAGCCCGGGCGCCGGGGATGACCGCAGAAGGCGATCGACTCCCCGTCCTTGTCCCCGTCATACGGATAGCGGCAGTCGCCGGGTTCGAGCGCGAGCAGCGAGACCAGCCGCGGCCGTATCCCGACGCAGCGCAGCTTGACCGGTTCGGCCGGCACCAGGGGCGGCTTGGACGTCTCGCCTCTCCCCGCAGGGGTCGGCCAGCACTGCAGTCCATTCGGCAGATGCGGCGCGATCGGCGGAGCCTGCATCTGCTTGGGCGCGGCAAGCCCCATCCGCTTGGCCCGCCCGATCACCGCGTTGCGGCTGTAATTCGTTCCAAATCTTGCGTTAATCTCCTTCCCGATCTCCGCGAAAGACATTCCCTTGAGAAAATAGTCGCGCAGCCCGTCGGAATGCTCCGACGCCCAGTTGCCCGGTGTCTTGCCCTGTGATGCGCCTCATCTGGTCCGAACGACACTCCGGAGGCGAGCCACACATTCCGATATTCCGAAGAACAAAGTCAAGCCAGAATTCTGATATTCGTAATAGATAATTCCGAATTTCGGGTTAAGATAGTCACGAAAGCTCGACAAGCGAGGAAATCACCATGATGGACGCGACAATGATCGAACGGGGCCTGAAGCGGTCAGGCAAGAGCAAGGGCGGGCTGGCCCAGGCCATGGGCGTCCGCCCCGGCGCTGTCTCCGAAATCCTCGGCGGCGAGCGCCTGGTCAAGGCCTCGGAAATCCTGCCGATCATGGAATACCTTGAGCTCAATCTCTCGCCGATCATGGGCCGGGTCGGCGCCGGCGCCGTCATCGAGCCGGAGTATGAGCAGGTCCCGCCGGAAGGACTTGGCGACATCGTGCTGCCCTTCCCGATCATGGAGGAGACCGTGGCGTTCGAGGTCATGGGCGATTCGATGCTGCCCAAGTACGAGAACGGCGACGTGATCGTGGTCTACAAGGAGCAGCGCTTCCCGCTATCGAGCTTCTATGGCGAGGAGGCCGTGGTCCGGCTGAAAACGGGGGAGCGCTATTTGAAAACCATCGAACGCGGCAAGACCCCCTCCGTCGTCAATCTCGCCAGCTTCAACGTCAAGCCGATCGTCGGCGTGAAGCTGGAGTGGGTCGGCGAGATCTGCCTCACGATGCCCAAGGGCCAGCTCGAGCGTCTGCGCGCCAAGTCCGCCCGCGCGCGCAAGGGCAAGAGCAAGTAACACGTGGCCTGCCGGAGACCGCAAAGCCTCGATTTCCGATTTTTGGAAATCGAGGCTTGACTATGTTCTTATTTTCAGAAATACTGCAGGTGGCCTCGAGGCGGGCAAGGATTTTTGATGCAGTATTTCGTCGTGATGATCGATTATGGTCGCCGCGGCCGCGAAGCGGTTGTCGATCCCGAAGTCACCCGGCGCGAGGTCGTTTCGCGCGTCGCCTCCGGTGAATACGGAAACATCTGCTTCATCCACGAAATCAGCGGGTCCGCGGTCGAGGACGTGACCGAGGACATCCTCACGCAGGCCGCGCCGCCTGAGATTGCGCCTGGCGAGGTCGACCTCCAGGTGACCCGCTTCGATCACGCCCGGGACCTGCGCAAGCACGAACGGTCGTGATGCAGGCCGCGAGCGGCCCGCATCACCATCTGACCCGGTATCACACCAGCAGCACGGTCGATCCCGTGGTCTTGCGGGCCGCGAGATCGGCATGCGCCTTCGCCGCGTCCTTTAGCGGATAGGTCTGGTGGACTTCGATCTTCACCGCACCGGACTTCACGACGTCGAACAGCTCGCCTGCCATCGCCACCAGGTTCTCGCGCTTCGCCGCGTAAGTGAAGAGCGTCGGACGGGTAACGAAGAGCGAGCCCTTCTGTGCGAGCAGACCGAGATTGAGCGGCTCGACCGCGCCGGAGGATTGGCCGAACAGTGCGACGACACCGAGCGGCGCCAGGCAGTCCAGTGACTTCAGGAAAGTATCCTTGCCGACGGAATCATAGACGACCGGAACCCTCTTGCCGCCGGTGATCTCGTCGACGCGCTTCACGAAATCCTCACGTGTATAGATGATGACGTGGTCGCAGCCATGAGCTTTCGCGAGCTTGGCCTTCTCGTCGTTGCTCACCGTGCCGATCACTGTTGCGCCGAGATGCTTCGCCCACTGGCTCAGGATCAAGCCGACCCCGCCCGCTGCCGCATGCAGCAGGATGGTGTCGCCCGCCTTCACGCGATAGGTCTGCCGGATCAGGTACTGCGTCGTGAGCCCTTTCAGCATCATCGCCGCCGCGGTCTTGTCGTCGACGCCATCGGGCAGCTTCAACAACCGGTCGGCCGGGATCAGCCGCGCCTCGGAATAGGCGCCGAGCGGCGAGGCGCCGTAGGCAACGCGATCACCCGGCTTCAAATCCGTCACACCGGGTCCGACCTCCTCGACCACGCCGGCCGCCTCGCTGCCGAGCCCGCTCGGCAGTTGCGCGGGATAGAGACCCGAGCGGTTATAGATGTCGACGAAATTGAGACCGACCGCGGTGTGACGGATGCGCGCCTCGCCCGGACCGGGTTTGCCGACCTCAACCTGCTCCCAAACCAGGACTTCCGGACCTCCGGTTCTGTGAAAACGAATGGCATGGGTCATGGGTGTTTGCTCCCTTATTGTTGGAGTGCTCGTCGGAAGAAAGCTGATCGGTCTCTGAAATAGGCATTTAGTCCGCCCGTTACAGTACAGAGACGTTACAAGAATGTCACAGCGGTGGACAAATGCCGGCCGTTCCGCCTCTGTTCGAAAGAGTTGATGACGGCGCTTACGCCGCCGGCAGTAGATTCTGCGCGGGGTTTGATGGTCGCCTGCGAAGGAGAGCCGAGATGCCAGCCTATGTACAGCATCATCAGGACATCGAGATCGCGCCTGTGATTTGCCCGTGCTGCATGGGGTTCCTGCCAATGTATGTGCGGGAGGTTGAGCCGCATTGGAGCCTTGCCAAGATCGACTTCGTCTACGAATGCGCCGATTGCGGCGGCGAACTGCGGCAGACCATTCAAAAACCTGAGCTGCTGCGTCACTGATAAAGACGCCGAGCCCTGCGCTCGGGTATTTGCGCTGAGCGGAAAAATGCCGTCAGTGCAACGTGTTCCCCGATAATCGAGGCTTGTCCTTTGTCCGGAAGGGGGGCAGAACAAGCCTCAAGTAGACTATCGGGAGCGCCCATTCGTGGCTGATCAGAAGCCCTCGACCTCGATCGAGGCAGTGGAGAGCGGCCTCGCCGCGCAAGGCTATATCGCGAGCCGGCAGATCGCGACCGCAGTCTATCTGTCGCAACAGATCGAGAAGCCGATCCTGGTCGAGGGTCCCGCCGGCGTCGGCAAGACCGAGCTTGCCAAGGCGATCGCCGCCTGGCGCGGCATGAAGATGATCCGCCTGCAATGCTACGAAGGCCTCGACGAGGCCAAGGCACTCTATGAGTGGAAATACGCCAAGCAGCTTCTCTACACCCAGATCCTGAAGGACAAGCTCGGCGAAGTCCTCGGCGGAGCGCAGACTCTGCACGCCGCGCTCGACCAGTTGCATGATTTCGGCGACGTGTTCTTCTCCAAGGAATTCGTCGAACCGCGCCCGCTGCTCCAGGCTCTCGAGCAGCCCGGCGGCTGCGTGCTGCTGATCGACGAAATCGACAAGTCCGACGCCGAGTTTGAATCGCTGCTGCTGGAGATCCTGTCCGATTTCCAGGTCACCATTCCCGAGCTCGGCACCGTTTCGGCGATCACGCCGCCGACGGTGATCCTCACCTCCAACAGCGAGCGCGATCTCGGCGACGCCTTGAAGCGGCGCTGCCTGCATCTGCACATCGGCTTCCCCGAGCAGCGGCTGGAGGAGCGCATCGTCGAGAGCCGCGTGCCCGGCATCTCGCAGACGCTGCGCCGGCAGATGGTCGGCTTCATCCACGAGATCCGCACGCTGGACCTGAAAAAGCTGCCCTCGGTCAGCGAGACTATCGACTGGGCGCGCGTGCTGGTGCTGTTGCAGGCCGGCGAGCTCGATACAGAGACCGTCAGGGACACGCTCAACGTGCTCCTGAAATACGAGGCCGACATCGAGGCGGCGGCGCCCCACGTCACGACGTTCATTGCCAAGGCGGCGCGGTCGAACGTCTTCGGTTGATACCGATGCGGGAGAACCTCCATCGCTTCTTTCGTGCGGCACGTGGTGCCGGCGTCCACGTCTCGCCCGCCGAAAGCATCGACGCCATGCGCGCGGTCGCGCAGGTCGGCTTTTCCGACCGCAACATCTTGCGCGACGCGCTGCTGCTGACGCTGGCAAAGTCGCAGGACGAGAAGCTTGCGCTCGGCGACTGCTTTGATCTGTTTTTTAGCCAACCGGAGCCGCGCCAGGAGCAACCCGAGACCAACGACAACGATACGCCTCCGGAGGGCAGTCAGCCGCCCTCCCCCGACGCGGCCAATGACGCGGGAGGCGGTCAACCTACCGAAGGCCTGGGCTCGCTGGCGCAAATGCTCTTGTCGCAGGACCGCAACGCGATCGCCGCCGCGATCGCCGGCGCCGCCAGCGCGGCGTCGCTGTCCAACATCCGCTACTCCACCCAGCGCGGGATCTTTTCCAGCCGCATCCTCGACGCGATGGGCCTTCAGCGGCTGCGCGACGATCTCGACGAACTGACCGCGACCAATCCGTCGCTTGCCGAGCGTCTGCGCGCGGCGCTCGATGGCTTGCGCGAAGCCGTCCGCGATACGGTCTCGCAGGGGCTCGCGCTCTATGCGCGCGAGGAGGCCGAAAACCTGCGCAACGACATCCTGCGCAATGCGCCGCTGGCCCGAATCGAGCCGCGCCAAGTCGAGGAGATGCGCGCGCTGATCCGCAAGATCGCGCGCCGCCTGCGCGAGCGCTACTCCAAGCCGCGCAAGCGCCAGCGGCGCGGCCATCTCGACGTCCGCCGCACGCTGCGCCGCAACGCCGCCTGGGGCAGCGTGCCGTTCCTTACGGCCTGGAAGCGCAAGCACCGCGATCGGCCGAAGATCGTGGCATTGTGCGACGTCTCAGGTTCGGTTGCCCGCGTCTCCGATTTCTTCCTGCTGCTGATCCACTCGCTGCACGAGGTGGTCGACGACGTCCGCTCCTTCGCCTTTTCCTCGCATCTGATCGAGGTCAGTGACATTCTGGAATCGAACTCGCCCGAGGCGGCAATGGCCGAGATCATGTCCAAAGTGGGTTTCGGCTCATCCGACTATGGCTCGTCGCTCGACGACTTCGAGCATGAGTTCATGAGCACGCTAACGCCGCAGACCACTGTCATCGTGCTGGGCGACGCCCGCAGCAACAATCTCGATCCGCGCGCCGACATCCTGCGGCGCATCTCGGAGCGGTCGAAGCGGCTGGTCTGGCTCAATCCGGAGGGCCGCATGGTCTGGGGCTTTGGTGATTCCGAGATGCCGCGCTACGCGACATTTTGCAGCGTGGTGCGACAATGCGCTACCGCGCAACAGCTCGAGCGCGCCGTGTCCGATATCGTGGCGAGCTATCAGTAAACCGGTGATAATCCGCTAGCTGGCGAGTGCGTGCAAATCCCCGTGAGCCAGATTGCACTCGCGAAAGTGATAAGCGATCTCGTCGAGCGCGCGCTGCTCCCACTCTTCGGCCTGTGCGAGCCAGAAAACCCGGCGTCTCGAATCCAGCGCCGCACGTTCCCGGCAAAAGGATTCCTGACTGCGAATTTCCACCAGCCTGTTCATGCACTCCACTCCTGCTGCGTGAAGCCATTCCCCAGGAATCACCGTAACAGAGTCTTGAACGGCTTGTCTCATTTTCCTGTGCACATCGCAACGCGAAATGGGACAGCTCTTATTCCCGTGCACTGCGGTAGTTGGCGATGCAGCATCAACTATCGATCATCAAGAGGTGATCGAAGATCGGGACGATACTCGCGTGCTCGCGATCTTAACTATTGTGGCGCAATAACCTGCGGCAATTTGTGAAGGGATGTTCTAAACAGCCAATCGAATTCCCGACTCAATGTCGTCGCATGGTTTTCATGCTGCACCGCTAATCGGTGCACGAACGGTCAGGTATTTCGAGGCAACATGAACGACGATTTCGACTTCAATCTTTCTCCGGACCAGTGGGAAATGCTGAAAGCATTGCGCTGCCCGGCGCTCCATCGTTTTTCGAAGGCCCATGCGGTCGAAGACCTCGTCAAACTCGGCCTCGTCGCGATCAGCGACGGCGTGCCCGTCATGACTTCATCCGGCCGCAAGGTGCTGGTGCGCGGATCGTGCCGGCTGCTGGATCTGGCGGCGTAGCCCTGTCTTCAGAATATCTGCGCGGTCACGATCGCGTAGGCGATGAACACGACACCCAGCCCCCAGACCATTGCGGGAATCTGCCCGCGGCGCCCCATGGTCACCTCCAGCGCAATGTAGCTCAGCGTCCCCAGCGCCATGCCGTTGATGAGGTTGTTGGTCAGCACGGTCACCAGCAGGGTGAGCACAATTGGCACCGCATTGACGAGATCGGTCATGTCGATGCGCGCGAGACCCTGCATCATCAAGACGCCGACGAGCACCAACGCGGGCGCTGTGGCTTGCGGCGGGATGATGACGAAGATCGGCCAGAAGAACAACGCGAGGAAGAAGAACCCCGCAACAGTCAGCGAGGTCAGGCCGGTGCGCCCGCCGGCCTGCACGCCCGTGATGGACTCGATGTAGGCCGTGACAACGGAGGTACCGAGCAGCGGGCCGACGATGGATGCCGTCGCGTCGGTTGCAAACGCCGCAGTAGCATTCGGGATCGAACCGTCTGCCCTGCGTAGATTGGCAGCACCCGTGACGCCGATCAGCGTGCCCAGCGTCGAGAAGAATTCGGCGCACAGGAAGTAGAACAGCAGCGGCAGCGCCACGACGAAATGGCTGAAGAGATAGCCGACGTCGAGCGCCATGAAGGTGCTGGTCGGCCAGCGCGGCCACGACATGATCGCTGATGGCACCGACGTCACCATCTTGCCGTTCCCACCTGGAACGAAAAAGCCGATCAGGGTCAGCACCGCGATCGACAGGATCAGCGCCGCGGGCACCCGGCGCGCCACCAGCACCGGCGTCAGCAGGAGACCGAACAGCGTCAGCAGCACGGGCGGGCTGCGCAGCGATCCCATCGCGATGTAGGTCGAGGGGTTCTGCACAACGAAGCCAGCGCCGCGTAGTGCGATAAAGACGATGAGCGTGCCGACGGCAGCCTGGATGCCGATCTTCAGCGCTTCCGGCACATCCTTCGCAACCTTCTCGCGCAGCTTCGACAGGCTGAGGATCAAGAACAGCACGCCCGTGAAGGCGACCATGGCAAGCGCGCCCTGCCACGGCATGCCCATCTGCTTGACGATGACATAGGTGAAGATGACATTCGAGCCCATCGCCGGCGCAACGGCGAGCGGCAGGTTGGCCCAAAGGCCCATCAGCACCGAGCCGAAGATCGCGGCGAGTGCCGTGGCGCTGACGAGATCGGCGCGGTCCATTCCGGCGTTTGACATGATTGCCGGATTCACCGCGACGATATAGGCCATCGCCGCGAAGGTGGTCGCGCCGGCCATCACCTCGCGGCCGACGCTGGTGCCGCGCTCGGTGAGGCCAAAGATGCGATCGAGCGGGCCCACGGCGGCGCGCGGCGCCGGTTCTGCGGAAGCGGCTTGCGGTGGCGTCATCTCGTTCATCCCCGTCACTCCCCTACCAAACTACCGGGTGCGCTTCACCGGTCTGCACATTGATGAACCCGAGCGGCGCCTGCTCACACGGCGCTACCAGCACCCAGCTCCAGGGCGCGCAGGTCAGCGTTGCGAACATCAGTCGTTCAGGGAATCCTGGATACCAGCGCGGCCGGAAGGTCGGCTCATACATCCAGTCGACCTTGCGGCCCTCGGCGTAGAGCGCCTGCATCTCGGCATCGAGCGCCTGTGCCGAGCGGCAGCTCATCAGCCCACCGACCTCGAAGCGCACGGTCGCAACGAGCTCGCCCTCGCGCACCAGTGCCCATCCGCCCTGAAGCTCGATCAGCGCGTTCACCGCCTTGGCCATCGCTGCGTCAGACGAGCCGACCACCCAGATGTTATGCTTGTCATGCGCGACCGAGCAGGCCAGCGCCGTCTCCGGCGTCCGAGGTCCGCAGCCGCGCCAGAACATCTTTGCAACCCGTCCCTCGCCAGAGAAACGGTCGACGATGGCGAACTTGGTGATGGCCTCGCTTTCGTCGCGCTGCACGGCGCCGTCCCGCACTGGCAATTCGAGCGTGTAGAACTCGGGATGCCAGTGGAAGGGGCGGATCACGGCCGCCTTCATCGTGGTGCGGCCTGGGTCGGCCGGCAGCGCGAAATCTTCCGGCTTGATCGTGCGCTTGATATTGATCGTCCTGGTCGCCCATTTCGGCCATTCGATCCTGGGGACATCACCGAGGTAGCGCTTGCCATTGGAGACCTGCACGCCATCGGCCCACACCTCAGCGATGGTGAGCTTGGATACGTCCGAGAGCAACACGACATCGCCGAAGCGCCCCGGGGCGAGGCTGCCGACGAACGGCGTGAGGCGCATGTGCCGCGCCGGGTTGATGGTGAGACATTGGATTGCGATCTCCGGTGGGAGGCCGGCTTCGATCGCGACCCGCGCGTTGTGATCGCTGGCGCCCAGCTCGAGCGTGTGGCTGGCGCTGCGGTCATCGGTAGTGAACGCGATCTGCGACCAATCCTGCAAGCCCTTGGCAAGCAGCCATTTGACGATCTCGTCCATCGCGTAGACACGCAGCTCGACGAACAGGCCGCGCGTGAGCTTGTCCCAGGTCTCTTCCGGCGTCTGCACCTCGTGATCGGAGGCGAGCCCCGCCGCGGCAAAGGCATTGATGGAGGGCAGATCGCGCAGGCCCGAGGCATGGCCTTCGACGACGCCGCGCGCCGCGAACGTTGCCTCGATCATACCCCAGAGCCTCTTGTAGGAAGGGTTGTCAGGGTTCCACACCGCCGGCCAGTCCATGACTTCGTCAAGCCCGGTGACCATCAGGCTCTCGCCCATGAAGCGCGCTTGCTCCTCGCGCCCATACCAGCCGCCACCCCATTCGTAAGCCGTCGGTGGCACGGCCGAACCGGGCTGCGGAAAGATTTTGAGCGGCGAGCCGCGGCGGCGTGCCTCGAACCAGAATTCGAGATTCTTCGCGCCGTTGACGTTGGAGAATTCGTGGCTCGCCTCGCAGGTCCAGGTATTGCCATGCGGCAGCACCAACGCGGCCTCCCATTCCGGCGTCAGATGCGAACTTTCGATATGCTTGTGCACCTCGCCGAAGCCGGGCACGGCGGCGAGATCAGGCCGGTGCACCCGCTCGCGGACCTCGCCTGGATAGCTTCCCGCCGGCCCCACCCACGCGATGCGCCGTCCCCTAAAGACGATCTCCTGATCCTCGCTCCAGGTACGGCTATGGACGTCGAGCAATCTTCCGACCCGCAGACTGCGATCAGCCGGGCGACGGCCGAGCGCCGTCAGCACGAGGTCCTGGCGAATGCGGACCTCGTCGGGCGCGTTGATCAGGAGATCGTCGGGTATCGCATTCATGGCATGCCTCGTTCTACGCCGGCTCTTTCGCGGCCGTGGTTCGCTTTCGCGGCGATTTGCCGGCTTTGCCGTTGCGCGCCGCGGCGGCATCGCGCTGACGGACATCTTTCAAAAGAGTCGTGAGCGCCCACTCGATCGCATCGGCGACATCAGTGCTGGACATGCCGAAGTCTTCGCGCATCGCGTTCCAGGCCAGCACGTTGTTGAGATAGGACGCGAGCGCCTCTGCCTGGCGGACCTCCTTCGCAGGAAGATGCCGCACCAGCGGCGCCATTGCCTTGCGATGCTGCTCGATCAGGTGGCGCCGGAAGCCCGCGCGCACTCGGCGACCTGCCCGCGTCATCGCAATGGCCCGCGCCAGATGCGGATGACGATCGAAGCGCTTGCAGAGCTTGCGGAAAATATCGGGCAGCTCATCAGGCGAGGCGAAGGGAATGTAACTGAAGACGTTGTTCTCGATCCACTCT
Source organism: Bradyrhizobium sp. UFLA05-89 (assembly GCF_059803475.1). NCBI lineage: Bacteria > Pseudomonadati > Pseudomonadota > Alphaproteobacteria > Hyphomicrobiales > Nitrobacteraceae > Bradyrhizobium > Bradyrhizobium sp. UFLA05-89. Next base: position 50,473 of record NZ_JBANBA010000059.1, read on the forward strand.
CCGGCAGCCGCAAAGAGCTCCGCGCGGGTCTTGAAGTGGCGATAGATGGTCCGCTCGGCAACTTTGGCGCGCTTGGCCACCGCTGCCATCGAGATGTCGTCGGCCGCCTCGTCCTCTAAAGTCTCGACAAAGGCTGCCACGATGCGCTGCCGCGTCATCTCGGCGTATTCGTCGCGAAGGTTCGATTCGCGTCGTTTGGCTGTATTCATGTCATAAGTCTGACATTTGGCGATTTGGCAGGCAAGCCGAGATTTGCGGCAAGCCGCGCCGCAGCAATGGGCGCCGTTCTACTACAGCCGCCCAGTGCTCAAGCCTTCTCACCAACCCGAGCGCACGCCTGGCGCATCAAAGTGTCTTGAAGAGGATGCAAACCGGGCTGCCGATGTGAACCACCTGGTCGGTCGCAATGAGGCGGCCGCTAGTGGTATCGCGCTTGAAAAGCTTGACCGTGTCGGTGTCCTCATTCGCCGCGAACAGCAAAGTGTCCGACGACGCCAGCGCGAAGAATCGCGGTGTCTTGCCGCCGCTCGGCGTCCAGCCGACGGACGAGAGGCGGCCGGTCACCTGATCGATTGCAAACGTCGCGATGCTGTCATCCCCGCGATTGGAGGCGTAGACGAAGCGTCCATCGGACGATACCGCGATCTCGGCCGCGCGGCTGTTGCCTGTGTAGGCATCGGGCACCGCGGAGGCGATCTGGAACGGGTTGAGCGCACCGGTTGCGGGATCGAAGCGGTAGGCCGTGACGGTCGAGTCAAGCTCGTTGACGACGTAGGCGAGCCGTCCTTGGGGGTGAAACGCGACGTGGCGCGGGCCGGCACCTTCACGCGCCTGCACGGGCTTGCCGGCCAGCACGAGCTTTGCCCTCTCGGCATCGATCCTGTAGGTGAAGACGAGGTCGAGGCCCTTGTCCGGCACCACGATGAACGCGCCTGACGGATCGAACTCGACCTGATGCGGCTTGGCGAAGGGCTGCTCGACGCGATGCGGGCCGATCTTGCCCTCCAGCTTGACGAGATCGATGACAGCACCGAGCGAACCGTCGTCCTGCCGTGGCAGCAGCGCCAGCGTGGACGTGATGTGGTTGGCCACCACCACGAAGCGGTTGGTGGGATCTATCGCGAGATGGACGGGGTTCTTTCCTTCCGTGCTCTGCCGGTTGATCACGGCAAGCCTGCCGCTCGCAGGATCGATCGCCATCGCCGTGATGTCGCTGAGATCGCCATGCACCGTGTAGAGGAAGCGTCGCGTGCGATCGAAGGCGAGAAACGACGGATTGACGAGATCGCCGAGGAGCTGGACATGGCGCCAGGCACCGGTCGCGTTGTCCATTGCATAGACGTTGAGGCCGTCGCCGCGGGCGTTGCGTTCCTTGGTGGTGCGCGCACCGACATAAACGAATGAGCGAGAGCCTTCGAGCATGTTGTCCTCCGGATGGGACTGTGTCTGAGATAACGCGGATGCACCGGGCCATGCAGCGGTCACCGCACCGGCGGCGACGAGGCTCGCGAACAAGCGCCGCGACAGCGGGGCGCCGTCAGCGCGGAGCGGAGCAGGGACAGAATTCTTGGACGTCACGTTTTCCCATATTGTTTTTTATTTTTTAAAACACAATTCTTTATGAGACGCAAGAACTGCTCTGGCGTCCCGCTTGTGCAGTCCGCGCAGGTAAGCGACATCTTCTTGAGAGAGGATCAACCGAGTCGCCCCATGCCACGCCCCAATCTCGCGACCCAGATGACCGCGCGGATCCTCGACTACATCCGCGCCAACGGCTTGCAGGCCGAACAGCATCTGCCGAGCCAGACGCTGGCGGATGCACTGCGGGTGTCGCGCGCGCCGATCAACGCAGCACTGCAAATCCTCGAAGACATGAAGGTGGTCCGGTCCGAGCCCAATCGCGGCTTCTTCCTGGTCAAAAGTGCCGCCGAGCTTCCCGACCTGCCGGATGTGGAGGACGCCGAGCCGGAACGCGAAGACGAGTGGTACTTCGCCATCGCCGAGGACCGGCTGGCGGGAAAGCTTCCGGACAAAGTCAGCGAGAACGAGCTGATGCGCCGCTATGGTCTCTCCCGCACGCGCCTCCTGAAAATCCTTACCAAGATCGCCGATGAAGGCTGGATCGAGCGCCTGCCCGGTAATGGCTGGGCGTTCGGCCTGCTCCTCACCTCGCGCGAGAGCTATCAGCAGGGCTATCAACTGCGCGTCGCGCTGGAGCCACAGGCCCTGCTGCTGCCGAGCTTCGAGATCGATCGCGCGGCGTTTGCGGCCGCACGCGAGCAGCAGCAATGGCTGCTCGACGGCGGTTACAAGCGCGCCTCGCGTTCGGAGATCTTTGCCGCCAACGCCGAGTTCCACGAGATGCTGGTCGGTTGCGCGGGCAATCCGTTCTTTCTCGATGCGGTGAAGCGCGTGAACCGGCTGCGCCGGCTGGTGGAATACCGCATCACGGTGGACCGCAGCCGCCTTCCCATCCAGTGCCGTGAGCACATCAACATCCTGACATTGCTCGAAAAAGGCCTGCGTCAGGAGGCGTCGGACTTCCTTCGTGTGCACATCGAGGGCGCCGGCCTGATTAAGGTCCCGAAGGTCTGACTTCGACCGTATTGCATTTTATATTATAAAATGCATACATGTCCGCAAGGCGCCCGCCTGCGGGGAAGGTTGTGGCGTTGCCGACAAGCCCCCGACGAAACGCAGCAAGGAACGCCATCAATGTCCGCCGCCACAGCGACCATCGAGCAATCCACCATGCGCAAGGTGTCCTGGCGCATCGTGCCCTATTGCTTCGGCCTCTACGTCATCTCCTATCTCGACCGCGCCAATATCGGTTATGCGGCGCTTCAGATGAACAAGGAGCTCGCGCTGTCGAGCGAGGCCTTCGGCTTTGCCGCCGGCATCTTCTTCATCGGCTATTTCCTGTTCGAGGTGCCGAGCAACATCGCGCTCAACAAATACGGCGCGCGGATCTGGATCTCGCGCATCCTCATCAGCTGGGGCATCGTCGCGACCGCGAGCGCCTTCGTGCAGAGCGCGATGCAGCTCTACACCCTGCGCTTCCTGCTCGGCGTCGCCGAGGCCGGTTTCTTTCCTGGCATCATCATCTATCTGACCTACTGGTTCCGCGCCAAGGAGCAGGCGACCACGATCGCGCTGTTCACCGCGGCGATTCCGGTGTCCTATCTGATCGGCGCACCCCTAAGCACCTGGATCATGGACCACGTCGGAGGCTTCGGCCTCAGCGGCTGGCGCTGGATGCTGCTGCTCGAAGGCGGCCCCGCCATCGTCGCCGGCATCGTCAACTACTTCATCATGACCGATCGCCCCGAGCAGGCCAAATGGCTCACGCCGCAGGAACGCGACTGGCTCACCGAGGAGCTGCGCAAGGACCAAGCCGGCCGCCGTAATGTTCAGCACCTCGGCATCGTCGCCGCGATCACCAACCCAAAAGTACTATTCCTGTCGGTGATCTATTTCATCTACCAGGTCGGCAATCTCGGCATCGGTCTCTGGATGCCGCAGATCATCAAGGGCCTCTCGTCGTCGCTGACGAATTTCGAGATCGGCCTCGTCGCCATGCTGCCCTATGCCTTTGCGACGATCGTGATGGTGCTGTGGTCGCGCAACTCCGACCGCACCGGCGAGCGGCAAAAGCATTCGGCCATTCCGTTGTTGTGGGGCGCCGTCGCGCTGGCGCTCACCGGGCTCGTCGCACAACCCGCCGTCGCGATGACGCTGATCTCGCTGTCGCTTGCCGGCATCTACGCCTTCAAGTCGCCGTTCTGGTCGCTGCCCGGCCTGTTCCTGACGCGCTCGACCGCAGCCGTGTCGATCGCGGCGATCAACTCCATCGGCAATCTCGGCGGCTTCGCCGGACCCTATGCGATCGGCACCATCAAGGACGCCACCGGCAGTACCTATGGCGGGCTCCTGTTCCTCAGCGGATTATTGTTCGTGTCGTTCCTGATGACCTGGTTCGCCCGAATGGAGAACACGGACGAAGCGCAGACGCAGGCTGCCGAGCAACACGCCTGATCGCATAGGCAGGATCGAGAGATGACTGATTTCGGAACGCTTCGCTGCGGATCGCAGGCCTATCGCATCGCCGACATCGCGGCCGTGGCAGGTGAGGACCTCCCTCGCCTGCCCGTGATCCACCGCATCCTGCTTGAAAACGTGCTGCGCATCGGCGGTACGGATCAAGATGCGTCAGTTGCCGCCATTCTCGATTGGCTCGCCGATGGACGCAGCGAGAGCGAGATCGCGTTCCAGCCCTCGCGCGTTCTCATGCACGACACGACCTGCGGTCCGGCGCTGGTCGACATTGCGGGGCTGCGCGCCTCGCTGGCGGAGGCAGGTGGCGATCCAAAGCGCCTCAATCCGGTCCTCCCGATCGACGTTTCGACCGACCACTCGCTCGGCGTCGATGTGTTCGCACGGCCGGATGCGATGGCGCGGAACATGGCGCAAGAGCTCACGCGCAACGGCGAGCGCTACCGCTTCATGAAATGGGCCAGCCAGGCGCTCGACGGCGTGCGCGTGCATCCGCCTGGCACCGGAATCATGCACACGCTGAACCTGGAGCGGCTCGCCAGCGTCGTGACGACGCTGCACCGCGACGGCGCAACGTGGGCCGCGCCCGATACGCTGATCGGCACGGACAGCCACACGCCCATGATCAACGGGATCGGCGTGCTCGCCTGGGGCGTCGGTGGGTTGGAAGCCGAAAGCGTGATGTTCGGCATGCCCGTGACGATGCGTGTGCCTGATGTCGTCGGCGTCCGCCTGACCGGGCGGCTGCGCGAAGGCGTGCTCGCGACCGACCTTGCACTAACCGTCACCGAGCGCCTGCGACAGATCGACCTTGCGGACCGGTTCGTCGAGTTCTTTGGGCCAGGTGTCTCCGCGCTCTCCGCCGGCGATCGGGCTGTCGTCGCCAACATGACGCCGGAGTTCGGCGCCAATTCCGGCTACTTCCCGATCGACGCCCGGACGCTCGACTATCTCGAACAGACCGGACGGTCGCGCGAGCAGGTCACGCTGGTGGAAACCTATGCGCGGCGCCAAAAACTCTGGTTCGATCCCGAAGCCTCGCCGCGCTACACCGAGACGATCAGCATCGATCTCGACGAGATCGAGGTCAGCCTCGCCGGCCCTCGCCGCCCGCAGGACCGTATCGCAGCCGGCAAGACCGCCGCGGCGCTGTCGCTAGCACGTTCCGCTGCAACCACCGACGTGGAGCGGGCCGATCCGCCGGTCAATGGCGCGATCGCGATCGCCGCGATCACGAGCTGCACCAACACCTCGGACCCAAGGCTCCTGATCGCCGCCGGTCTGCTCGCGCGCAAGGCGCGGCGGCTCGGGCTCATGCCTCCCGCCTGGGTGAAGACCTCGCTCGCGCCGGGATCGCCGACCGCGGAGCGCTATTTGCGACGCTCAGGCCTGCTCGACGATCTCGAGGCGCTCGGCTTCGGCATCGTCGGCTATGGCTGCACGACCTGCATCGGCAACTCAGGGCCGCTGGCACCACGCATGACACGCGCGATGGAGGAGAAGCAAATGGCGCCGGTCGCCGTGCTGTCGGGCAACCGCAATTTCCCCGGCCGTGTGCATTCGCAGATCGAGCTCGGATTTCTTGCATCGCCAGCGCTGGTCGTAGCTTTTGCTCTGGCCGGCGACGTCGCGCGCGACATCCTGCATGATCCCATCATGCGCGATGCGGCTGGCACCGAAGTGCGCCTTGCGGATCTCTGGCCGACTGGCCGCGAGATCGATACAGCACTGGCGTTGGCGCGAAAGTCGAGCGATTACAGCCTCGCCTATGACGCCGCGGAAGCAAGCGCCGATTGGAAGGCATTCGAGGCGCCTTTCACGGCGCTGTTTCCATGGGGTGA